>JAAFHL010000571.1 GCA_013298365.1 Bacteroidota bacterium
CATATAAAAGCCAAACAAATTTAAGCCATCATAACTAAGCGGCTTGTAAAGATTGCTATATGTGTTCCAGTCATCTGCCAAAAAGCTGCTCGCTGCATGTCCAAATCCTTGATTTGCCTCCCAACTCATGCGTTGATAGTGCATTTTGTGGAAATTGGGAATTGCAAAACTATTGGCTTCAAACATATCCAAAGAAGCATCATACATCGCTGCCACCATTTCTGCGGCTACGATTTCACTTTTTGCGCCTGTAATTTTAAGCCTCCATTCTTCTTTTGCGCCTGGCAGCAATTTATTTCTAAACGTACTCCATGTTAATTTCAGCTCTTTGTTTGTCCAAGGAACAGAAATATTGAGATTTGAGGAATGAAACTCATTTTCGCATATCCCTGCCACAGAAGCCGTAAAGCCACCTCTATATTCTTCTTTTATCGGAAATGTTATCGTTTTTTTTCCTGCTGAAAGTTGCAAAAATTGCCTGTCTAAGAGTTTTCCATCTTGCTCAATTTGAAAGACCACAAAACGGCTTTTTTCACTGGTTTCAAGCGTAAAAATGGCATTTTCATTTGGCTCAAAAGTGTTTTTATTCACTTGCAACGTCAAAGGCGTAGGCAAAGCAGGCATGTTTTCGTTCTCATCATTGAGCATAAAATATTCCATGACTTTTACCTCATTGCCATATTTGTCGGCTGTGCTAAGTTCTGCCACATACTTGCCTGTTTTCGCTGTTTGCAAAGCAGAAAGGGCATATTCTTTGTTTTTTTCCGTATCAAAAGTAATCGTTTGTACCTTTTCGCCTTTTTTCCAGTTACGAAAATCACTTTCTTTTTTATACACTTCGTAAGGGAAATTCTTGCGAAAATCCGCTTCTTCTATCATAAATACATCAGCTTCGTTAAAGCTATTGTTTCTAAACCATTGATTCGGATTGTCCAAACGATATATTTCTACCTTTCCTTTTGCTGGCTCAAAAGTTCCCATCAAATTTGTGGTGTTGATGGTCGCAGAATCGGCTTTGCTTTTCTCTACATCAGCAATAGAAAGACTTGCTGCAAGCGCAATATAGCCCAGAGAAATACCTTGTTCAGCCGAATGTGTTTCGCCTGTTATATCTACTACATCGGCATAAACGGTATAATTGAATTGTGGCTTATCAGCTTTTGAGAGGGTATTGTCTGGAATTGCCTCAAAATCAATGCTAAAATTGCCTTCTGTATCTGTTTTTGCTGTGCCATTCGTGATTTCCATTTCGGGCGAACTTGGCGCAGGTTGCCACCAACGATAGTAGCCCCAAAATGGGAAAACGGCACGCCTCACGACACGATATTTCACTTCTGCGCCATCTACTGCATTGCCTGCATAGCCCATTGCTGTGCCTTTTGCCGTAACTTTGTCGCCTAACTTATAGCTACCTTCCAAATCTTTGAATGTTACTTCAAATTTCGGACGTTTATATTCCTCCACCCTAAAATAATCTTGCGACTGATTGTTTTCATCAACCATGCTCATTTGCCCCATCATGCCCGAAGTTGGCGCAGTAAAAGTGCCTTGAAAAGAGCCATATTCATTTGTGGTAAGCGCAATTCTCGCCACTTCTTGATAATTGGCATCTCTAAAAATGACATTTGTGGAGCGATTTTTTTGAATTTCGCTTTTGCCGCCTTTTTCTATCAGGCTAATTCCTTTAAAATAAATGGTTTGCCCTGGACGATATATTTTTCTGTCGGTGAAAAATAAGGTATAATTTCGAGGCTGCTGATTTTCATCGTAATTATAACGATATACTTCGTTTGTACGCAATGTTTCGCCATTTTTCTCAAAGTCTAACACTATGTTGTTATTATACGAATTTACGGTCAAATAATTAGGAATCAGGCAAGCTCCGTTTTTATCGGTAACAAAAGTGCGCCCTGTTTTTACATAATCTCTTTGGTTGTGGTTATAAATAAATTCGGTTATTTGGACTTCTGACAAAGGTGCGCCTGTTTTTCTATGGGAAACAAAATATTCCGCACTGTTGTCAGATGGGCGATTTAAGGCAGAAAAAGCGATATTATTCGTTTCAAACGGCGTAAAAGTAAGGGCATGTTTGTCGGAATCAAATTTAGGGTTATCCGAAATTAAGAGATAATATCTCCCCGAAGCCATCGCAGGAACGTTTATATTTGTGCTATGTGATTGATAATCGTTTTCTTTGGGTAAGGTAATGTTCCAAGATTTTTCGGCAGATTGCCCTGCCAAAATTTTCGCCTTTGCATCTGTTTTGTATTCTCTATTGAGTTTTTCATCTAAGGATTGGGTACGTTTTATAATACGAGCATAATAAGTAAAGACATTTCTATACCGAACCGCAGCCCGAATCGGCGTATTTGGCACATAATGGGTTTCTATTTCTGCCGAAATCTCCTTGAGTTCTATCACTTTTTGCATATCTGCACAGCGATTTGCGCCACGAGACTTAGGGAATTTCGTTTGCATATCTGCACAAATTTGCCAAGCCTTTTTGTAGTCATTTCGATATTGTGGCGCATTGAGAAAATGATAGTTTGCTGCCCGACTTTGATACAAACTGGCGATTTCTGCCATCACCATCGCATGTTCTTCGACATGTATATATTTTTCTGACAATCTTTGCAAGGCATAAAAATACGCAGAATCTTTGCCATCGCCTGTTGCACGCTCTTTTGCCCAACCCAAACGCTTCAATTCTATGTCAATAAGGCGAGCAGGCGCATCTTTGTGCTGTTGCAACAAAGATTGAAAAATATGTGTAACCTGTAAATCCGCAGAAGCTGTATCTTTGCTTTCAAAGTTGTTATACATGAAAAATGCAGCATCTGCAAAAGCGTCTTTTCCAGGCAATTCAAAACGATAGGCAGGGCGGCTGACATAAAAATCGCTGCTACGGAAAAAATCTATTGCCCTGTGCGCCAACAAATCATACAAAGTCGGGCGATATTTGGGTGATTCTGCATCATTGCGATACAAAAGGTCTTTATATTCGTCTATGGAAATCTTTTGCAAAGC
>JAAFHL010000572.1 GCA_013298365.1 Bacteroidota bacterium
ACAAAGAAGATGCTGAAAAATATTGTAAATGGCTTTCAAGCAAGACAAAACATAAGTATCGCTTGCCTACAGAGGCGGAATGGGAATATGCGGCAAGAGGGGGCGCAAATGCCATAAGTTTCAAATTTAGTGGGGGAAATGATAAATATAAAGTATCTTGGAATGAAGGAAATTCGGGTGGTACTCCTCATAATGTAGGCAGAAGAAGTGCCAATAACTTGGGCATTTATGACATGACGGGCAATGTTTGGGAATGGTGCAGCGATATGTATAGCCCAACTTACTACAAAGTGAGTCCTATAGACAATCCCAAAGGTGCTTCACCAAGTCCAAAAGTAACTTTGGGCATATTGAGAGGCGGCAGTTTTAAAAGTCCTCAAAAAGATTTGAGGGTTACCAATCGTTTAGAATTTATGCCAACAGGTTCTGCAAAAGATTTTGGGTTTCGGGTTGTGAGAGAATTATGATTTGATTCTCAATTGCTGTGGTATTTCGCTTCGTCTTGGCATAAAAGTCTGACAAAGCTCAAAGGTTTTATTTTCAGTTAATGACATAGTAAGCCGCTGCCCCATGAGTTTTTTGGGGTGCAAATCCGCTATTTTTAAGAAAGTAACCGCCATATATCAACTTCCTATTTTTTGCTTATCCAATTTCAAAAACAACTTTCCTTTTTTGTAGCCATAATCTTCTGTATTTTCCTCTAAGTTATAAATATATAGCTTATTTTTACGAATTTGCCAAGCCTTAAACTCCTCATGTCCTGTGCGAGAATTGATAAATTTTATTACATCAAAATTGACGACCTCATCAAAACGAGTTACTACCTCATAACTATCAAAACCTGGCACGCCTAAAAGTTCACCATCAGGCTTAAAAGAAACCGCATTATCATTCAAACCCCGCATACGTGCGCCATTTTCAATTTCTGGGGCATAGCTGTCTGACAAAACATGGGCATTTACCCACCTTTGCACTGCATCAAATTCGAGTTCTTGCCCTTCAAAAAACATATATACTTCTTTGCTGCCATCAGGTGCAGTAAGCACGAGTTTAGGCTCGTTCCCTTGTGTATTCAACTCCACCCTATATTTATTCCCACCCTCAAAAGTTGCAAACTCCAAATGATTCGGATACACAGTTACAGGAAAACGTCCGCCTTCTATGTTATTAAAACATATCATGACAGAATCGCCTATTGCTTCTGCAAAAATAAACTCTGTAACCTCCGCAGCACGTGTTTGTGCCGTATAAGCCGATTTTGTTTTCAATAAATTTTGGGCATACGATTGCAGCAGCCAGTGACCATAGTAGCTTTTGGCAACAGATTGCGCACTTATTGCAAGGGTTGAGAGAAAAATGAATAAGAATAAAGTCGTTTTTTTCATAAATTGTTCGATTATAGCGAATAACATAATACTTGGTAAAAGTATGTAAGATTTTTCAATATTTCGCAATAAATATCATTATTTTCAAGCAAAAAATATGCCGCATATTTTATTTAAAACAGATAATAAAAGGCACGCTTACCCAGAATTTCACAGGTTTTCCATCTTTCGTTGCAGGCGTAAATCGGAGAAGATGCAAAGGTTTCTCGACCGCTTCTACCAAAATAATATGTCCCGATTTAGGTCTAAGATGTCTTACATAACAACCATCTTCATCTATTAATACCCGAAAAACAATATTTCCATCTAAATCCATCGTCCTTTCAATTACAGGATAACCTATTAATTTTTGGATTTCTGACAGATTTATTTCTTTCGGCTGTTTGATGCCAGGAATAAAGACATTAGGGGCAGGCTCGTCATTTGTTGCTTGTGCAGGCAACAAAGTAATGGTACCTATCAAACTCATTATCAAGAGAATAGCACGCATATTCATAAATCATAAAGAATCTTTTACAAATGTGGAAAAAATATCGTTATTTTGCAAAAAATTAGCAAAATATTTATGACTTCTTCCGAATTATACGAATTACTTGTAGCCGATGTACAAGCCTTTAACGACTGGCGTGTCTCAAATGCCGATGTAAGAATAGATTTTGATAACTACGATTTTAGCGAAAAGATACTTACAGATGCCGTTTTGATAAATGTAAGCCTCCAAAATGCCAATTTTTCAGGCGCAAACATAGAATATACGTCCTTTTGTCATAGCGATGCCACAGGCGCAAACTTTCAGGGAGCAAACGCAGGCGGCGCACATTTTGGCAGCATAGAAAATTCCGATGTACGCCTGCCTCAAAGTTTTTTGGCACACCTATCCCATGCCGCAATCTTAGATAAAAGCAACTTTAGCAAAGCAGATTTAGAAATGGCAAACTTCCGAAACTGCCCACGTAACAATGCCTGTTTTGAAAGCGCAAACACAGAAACCGTTGTTTGGTAAAATATGTTCACTGATAACTGCTCACTGATAACTGAAAAAAATGATTATTTCCGCCATATACGCTGTTTCTGAAAATCATGTCATCGGCAATAATAATGCTTTGCCTTGGCATCTTCCTGCTGATTTACAGCACTTTAAACAAAAAACACTTGGCAAAACCATTATCATGGGACGCAAAACCTTTGATTCTATGGGGCGACCTTTGCCAAAACGCCGCAATATTGTGGTTACAAGAGATGCTAATTGGACAAAAGAAGGCGTAGAAGTTGCCGAATCTTTGGAACAAGCCTTAGCCATGGCAAAAGACGAAGCCGAAGTGTGTATCATAGGTGGTGCGATGCTATTTCAAACAGCTTTTGATAACAATTATGTCAATCATATCTATCAGACCTTAGTGCATACAGAAGTGGAAGGAGACGTTTTTTTTCCCCTCCCCTACCCCGAAAAATGGGAAATTGTCTCGGTAGATGCTCGGCAATCTGATGAGAAAAATGGCTATGCTTATACCTTTGTTGAACGGAAAATAAAGGAAATGTAAATTCGTTTTTTTATATAATATACTAATTCTACTTTGTCAAGTTGAATTTTGGTGTCATTGCTTCGCCTGTTTTTTGTAC
>JAAFHL010000573.1 GCA_013298365.1 Bacteroidota bacterium
GGGGGATTGTCGCAAGCCACATACTGCGGGTGGAACGATGTGCCCTTCTTATATGGCAACAAAAGATGAGAAAGATTCAACTCGTGCAAGGGCAAATATTTTGCGGGATTTTCTGATTCATTCCGACCAAAAAAATAAATTTGACCATGCCGAAATTTTGCAAGTCATGGATTTATGTATGTCTTGCAAGGGCTGTAAGTCGGAATGTCCTTCAAATGTGGATATGGCGACCATGAAAGCCGAGTTTTTGTATCAATATTACAAATCGCATAAAGTTCCTTTTTATGTGAAGGCAATGGCAAATATTGCTCGCCTCAATCGTTTGGGCATGTTATTTCCTGCACTTACCAACTTTTTTCTTTCCAATAAATATACAAGTAGTCTCTTAAAAACGACCTTGAACGTTTCGCCACAAAGAAAATTGCCGCTTTTGGCAAAAGAAAGTTTGACAAAGTGGTTTCGTATTCACAGCGTTTCCAACTTTCAAAAAGTTGGAAACGCTGGACACTCAATATATTTTTTCGCAGACGAATTTACCAATTACAATGATGTAGAAATAGGCAAAAAAGCCCTTTTATTATTAGCAAAAATGGGCTATCAGGTTGAAATTCCGCAACATGTAGAAAGTGGGCGAGCCTATATTTCCAAAGGTTTGTTAAAAGAAGCGCAAGCCTTAGCAAATCAAAATTATGACTTGTTGGTGGATAAAATTACCGCAAAAACGCCTTTAATTGGCTTAGAACCTTCGGCTATTTTGACTTTTCGAGACGAGTTTCCTCGCTTAGTCAGCCCCGAAAAAAGGGAAAAAGCTAAAGAAATGGCGAAGCATGTATATTTGATAGATGAGTTTTTGGCAAGCGAAATGGCAGCGGGCAAAATAGATAAATCTTTATTTTCTACGGAAAAAAAGCATATCGTTTTGCATGGACATTGTCATCAAAAGGCACTTTCAGAGGTGAAATATAGTCATGAAATCCTTTCTTTTCCCGAAAATTACAGCGTAGAAACTTTGCCTACGGGCTGCTGTGGCATGGCAGGTTCATTTGGCTACGAGGCAGAACATTATGAGGTGAGCATGAGAATTGGCAATTTAGTGTTATTTCCTGCATTGCAAAAAATTGAAAACCAGACAATTATTGCCGCACCTGGCACAAGTTGTCGTCATCAAATCGCTGATGGGGTAGGGAAGAAGGCTCTGCATCCCGTAGAAATCTTATGGGAGGCTTTGGTTTAATATGTTTTTCCACCTTACAAACGGTCGCAGACCTTTGTAACGGTGGAAAATACTTATATACAAATCTATGTTTTCCATTTTTTCAGTTATCTTTGCGCCAAAATAAAATAAACCATGAAACATATCGCAGTTGCTGGCAATATAGGTGCAGGCAAAACCACGCTGGTCAAGAAACTTTCGGCACAATTTGGCTGGGAGGCACATTATGAATCGGTAGAGGACAATCCCTATTTAGAGGATTTTTATGAAGACATGCACAAATGGTCTTTTCCTTTGCAGATTTACTTTTTGCACAGCCGTTTTAACCAAGTTGTTTCTATCAAAGAAACGCAAAAAACAACCATTCAAGACAGAACCATTTTTGAAGATGCGTATATTTTTGCCAAAAACCTGCACGAATCGGGTTTGATGCAAAAAAGAGATTTTGAAAATTATTTCAGCCTTTTTCAATCTATGAGCAAACAAGTAAGTCCACCTGATTTACTTATTTATCTACGTGCAAGCGTGCCAAAACTCACCGAACATATCGCAAAGCGAGGACGTGATTATGAAAGTAGCATTAGCATCAAATATTTGGAAGATTTGAATCATTGCTATGAGGAATGGATAAACGGCTATGATTTAGGTAAGGTTCTCATTATCAATGTAAATGAATGTGATTATGTAAACAATCCCGAAGATTTGAGTTATGTATTTCAAAAAGTGCATGGAGAATTGTATGGCTTGTTTGAGGGGAATTGAGGTTTGATATTTCGCTGAAAACGTGTCAGGTTTTCAAAACCTGACACGTTTTTGGTTGTTAATAGAACAATCTCATACCTATTCTTGCCAGTTAAAATTCGTAACTTTATCGCCTTCTGTACAGATAAAATACTCGTTTTTTTCTCCTTCGTCATCAAAAAGCGTAAAATAAACGCAGTCATCTTCTACTTTTGTGATTTTTGGAGACTTACCAAAAGGAATCATGCCATTCTCAATCACTTCCTTTGAACCATATTGTTTGATAGCTTTTTCTGCGGCTTCTTCTGTACCATTAAGCATCGCCAAAAAGCCCTTTGCAACAGCATTGTCTGTTGTTACGGTTTGACAAAACGCAGGGGATACCACGAACATAAAGCCCAATAGAAATAAAAACGAAAAGATTTTGCTTTGCATAAAAATAATTTTTTTAGTTAAAAATGAAATTTAGACTACAAATATACGCATTTTTTTGTTTAGAAAAAAAATAAGTCAATAAGTGTAGCGATTTGTTTGTTAAGTGTGTAGCCTGTAAAATTCATTCACAAAAAACATGAAATTGCCCCTAAAAATAGCTATATTTCTGTATTGATAATGCTCTCCCTTATTTCCCCCATGATTTTTATCGTACTGCGATTCTCCCGAATCGCAGCTAACAAGCCATAAAACTTGTTTTATCAGATATAAAATCACATAAACCCCTTTGCTGTTAGTGGCGATTCTGGAGAATCGCCACTACGAAATGTCATTTGCCATTTGCAGTAATTATCGCTTTGGCTTAGATGCCTCAACATTCGCCCAGGCACTCCACAAAAACATTTTTTCTACCCGTCTAAAAAACCTATCTTTGCTACCTAAAATCTTATAAAACGTTTCTTACAAGGTATTCATACATTCATTTCCAGTTTTCTATTTAATTTTTCCCGTTGTTTGACCATTTTTGTGGATTATATTTTGCTATCATGCCTTATCTCCACAAAAAATGTCATAGAACCACTTTTCATTCTTAGCA
>JAAFHL010000574.1 GCA_013298365.1 Bacteroidota bacterium
GGTCTCCGAAGCCAAAGGTCAGTGGTTCGAATCCACTCGTGGGCACACTTTATTTTTGACAGTTTTTTGCATCATTATGTGCAAAAAACTGTTTTTTATTCACCATTTTCCATCACCCAAGGAAACTGCATGAGCATAATCTGTCGCCAAGTTTGCCGATATTCTGCCAAGCACGTATCATGAATCAGTGCCACAAAATTGGCAAAATCTTGTATTACTTTCCCCTCAATATGCTCCTTTGAGTAAAAATAAGCGAGGTTTTTTTCTATATAATTGGCAATGTTTTGATTTGCTTTTAATATATCAAGTTGCTCATTATCAATATTTTTCAATATTTTTTTCAATTCATTTTCTTTTTCAAACACAAATTGAATAATGGCATTTGCAATGTCTGTATCTATGGGTTTATGTGAAAATAAGTCATTCAATTTCTCCTCATAATCTTGTTTAAAATGTAACATGCTGTCCCATGTCATTCGCCAATGAAAAAAGAGGCTATAATAATTGATATACTTAACCGCATCATCAAAATTATGGGCTAAGATAAGATAATAATGAAATAAAAATGCCTGTTTATCATATTCCGCTATTTCTGCTTCCTGTTTATTTATTTCTTTTTGAAGGGTTTCCACTATATTTTTTGCCTCTTTTTGCGCATATCTTTTTCCTTTATATTCAAAAAATGGGGTTTCAATTTCACCACTTGCGATATTTTGCAGCACGATTGCGTCTTGTGCATTCGTAAAAAAAAGTTGGATTGTTTCTGTCTTTTCTTTTGTAAATACTTCATTACAAGGTGTTTCAGATGACAAGATTTCTTTCTTTTCCAATAAAACAGCTTTTACCTCAAATTGAGAAATACCTCTATCATCATAAAAACCATTGTATGCTTGCGGATAAGCATTTTTTTCGTCATCTTGCCTTACCATTTCGCCCAATTCGGTAGGAGAAATAGGGTTATTCGGTAGCGACTCAAATTCCATAAATTGCGCAAAGAAAGCATTTGTCATTTCCGCTTGCAAAGCCCCAGCATTTTCAAATAAGACCCAAGCCGATTCCTCTACTATCGAACATTTTAAGGATATTTCATTCATTTTCAGGGTTCTATCTTCATTTGAAGGATGAGAAGCCCATTGGTCTTTATACACAACATTGGGCTGTGTCTGTTTGATATGTGCATTTGAACTAATCTTAGGAATCCTATTTTTAGCCATTTCAATGCCATTTTTTTCACCCCATTGCCGCATCAAAAAACGATGATAGGCATAAATATTAGGGAGTTTTTTTTGTTGTGAAGCCGCCCACGCTGCATGTTGAAAACTTTGATACATACAAGCATCGCTCATTTCCACTTTGCGCAAAGCCGAAATACTCGCCTCATTTCCTGCAAGACAAACCGCCATTTTATCTGCATTATATTCCATTTCACGAGAAAGACGCATGTAGTTTTTTTGTACAAACCTAAATAAATACGCCATCAATCGCTTAATAACATTTGAACTGCTTAATATAAACCAACCTGTAATACGAATGACTTTTAATCCTGAATATAAAAGTTTGGATAACATATTGTCCCAATTATCTTCGGCATATATCCAATTATATAACATGAGATAAAAAGCATATACATAACGACCAAAGTGTGTACTTTTTTGCGAAAAATGCCCAAATTCATGTGCCAAAACAGACTTAAACTCGCTGATATTCAAGGTATTGACTATTCCTAATCCGATAGTAAGATTTTTGGGAGAAGCAAAGAAAAAAGACAAAAGTTGAGAATCTGCACTTACACTTGCATTTACGCCACGAGCAATATAAACATGCTTGGGCATTTGATTAAAGGTATCTTCGGCTACTTTTCGGATAAAAGCAAAAAGATGAGGCTGGTCTTTTTCAAAAATTTCTACTTGATTTTCTTCGGCGGTTTGGTTTCTGATAAATACAAATTTTAACATAAACACAAAAATCATTACGCCAAATATAAGCAAACATAAGGCAACGAAAATCAGTAAAAGATGATATAAGTGGGTTATTAGAAAAATTGCGCCCAAAACACACAAATAACATACGATTCCTGACACAACAAGTAGCAAAAAATAGGTAAGTAAAAAAAGTAATATCGCCCATGCTACTCGTTTGACATTTGCTTCAAATTCGGCATGAGGAGATAAAAATGAAATGTCCCTAGTTTCGGGACTCGGCGGGTAAATCAATTTGGATTTCATTTCACGCAATTATAAATGAATATTCTGCTTTTTCTTCCACACAAATCTGCCCAGAATCAACAAGCCAATAAGACTTATGATAGCTGCTAATATGGGTAGAAAAACTGCTAATAATGAGCCAATTAAGGATACAATATGTTCTAATGTTGCAATAAAAGGATTTGCGATGCCACCTGTCGTTACAGAAGAACCTAATCTAAGTGTAGTCGTTCCTAACTGTGTAGCACCTGCACTTCCGCCGCCTACAATAATGCCAAGTCCCCATTGCCAAGCAGGGTCCACACCTGTAAGCACAGATGCAGTGAGCATTGTGCCTGCAATCATTGCCGAAGGGGTTGTGATTGTGTCCAAGATATTATCTACCCAAGGAATATAATAGGCGCAAATCTCTACTACAGTTGCTGTTGCAAGACAAGCAAAAGCCGTCCATGAGCCAAGCCAAGCCATGTTTTCAGCCAAAGGAATAACGCCCACTAAAGCAGCCACATTAGCTACTAATAGCGGAACAAATACCCGAAAACCGCAAGAAGCACTTAAACCCAAGCCTATACAAAGGCTTCCTATAATGCCTATTGTTTCCATAATAAATTGGTAATCAGTCGCTACAAAGATTTTTTTACCTTTGTAGCGATTGATATTTTTTCAGAAAAGTTTCCCTAACATGCCTAATACATCATCTACAGGGCTGCCATCTCCGTCAAAATCCAATAGTTTTGCCAACGAGCCTAAACCACTTGGTGCGGCTGCTTGT
>JAAFHL010000575.1 GCA_013298365.1 Bacteroidota bacterium
ATTTTTTACAGATGTTTTTAACAGAAACAGAAAAAGGCGATATTATGAACGTTTTTCGCTTTTGGGATATACACAAAAAAAAAATCTTGCTTTTTTCGGTGATTGGCGCATGTATAGGCTTAGGGCTTAGTTTTTTTATCCCACCAAAGTATCAATCAAAAGCAGTTGTTTTTGCCATAAACTATGCTGATTTGGAGAAGAATTTTGCGAATATGCCTTTTGGCTTAGATATACATGCCGACCAATTAATGCAAATCCTGATTTCGGAAAGGCTTAAAGACAGTGTGATTGCGCACTGTAAATTGGCAAAGCATTACAATATTTCGTCTGATAAGCAGGGCTGCCGAGAAGCCATATATGGCAAATGGGCAGATGAGGTAAAAATCCATAAAACTCGTTTTTTATCCATTGAAATATCGGTAAATACGACAAATCCACAGCAGTCTGCGGATATAGCAAACAGCATAATTTTTTATGCAGATAAAATTTACAATGAAGTGTTAGACGAAAATGAGGCTGCCCTTGTAAGCAATTTATCCCAGAAATATGATTGGCATCGTGCAGAATTAAAAAAATATAGTGATAGTTTTGCTTTATTATCCTTGCAGCGAAAAGATACTTTTACCTTAAATCGCCTCAAAGCAGAGATTCGTAGTATCGAACATTTTTTTTATACGGATACCAAAAAACAATATGAGTATGCAAAATATCGTTTGGAGAAAAAAACGATTGTGTTAAATGTAGTAGATAAAGCAGTCCCTGCAGAAAAGCCTTCTTCTCCTTCTTTTATACTAAATATATTGATTGGGGCAACGTTAGGGGGCTTTTTTACGATATTGTTTGGGATAACCCAAAGTTTTAAGTTATTCTAAGCATGTTTTCAAAGAAAATAAGTATATTTGAGGGCGAAATATTCATTAGATTTGTCCATTACATATTAATTTTTTATAAGCAGATAAGAAGGGTAAATTACCGAACATAAAAAACGGAATCCTACTTACAAAATGATTTTATTTATGAGCTTAATTCGTACAAAATCCACATTAATTGCCGCTGCTTTTGCCATTTCTATGGCTTTGCACACTACTGCCGATGCTCAAAATCGCTGCGGTTCAGTACTTGCAGCACAGCAACAGCAAGCTATCAATCCTAGTTATACTAGAGGGATTGAGCAAGCCCGAGCCCTATCCGATGAGTGGTTGGCAAAACACCCGAATGGCGATGAGACAAGAGCCATTATTACGATTCCCGTAGTTGTGCATGTTGTGTATCAAAACTCAACCCAAAATATTTCTAATGCGCAAATACAATCGCAAATAGACGTATTGAATAATGATTTTGCTCGCACAAATGCAGATGCTTCAAATACGCCTGCTGTGTTTGCAAGCCTTTGTGGTGATACCGAAATTCGCTTTTGTCTTGCATCTTTAGACCCAAGCGGAAATAGTACGAATGGCATTGTGCGTAAGGCTGCGGGCGGTTCTTATGCTTCATCTTCTACCAGCTTTAGTACAAATGATGCGATGAAATTTAATTCACAAGGTGGCTCTAACGCTTGGGATAGAAATAAATATTTGAATATATGGGTATGTAATTTGGGGGGCGGTATATTGGGCTATGCGTATCAACCTGGGGCATCTGCGGGCATTGATGGCGTAGTAATTGGCTATAACTATTTTGGTACAATGGGAACAGCTGCTACGCCTTATAACAAAGGTAGAACTACAACACATGAAGTAGGACACTGGTTAAATCTTGACCACATTTGGGGAGATGATGGCAATTCTTGTTCAGGTAGTGATAATGTTTCAGATACTCCGAATCAAGCAGGTGAAAATTATGGTTGCCCAAGTTTTCCTAAAACTGATGCTTGCGCACCTTCATCTCCTGGCGTTATGTTTATGAACTACATGGACTATGTAGATGATAATTGTATGAATATGTTTACTATTGGGCAAGGTACAAGAATGAAAGCTGCGTTGAATGGACCTCGTGCTTCCCTCAAAACGTCTAATGGCTGTAGTGGTAACACTCCGCAAACGCTAGATGCAGGTATTGTAAACATTGTTGCGCCAGGGGCGACACTCTGTACCACTACTTTTCAGCCACAAGTTACTTTGACAAATGCAGGCAATGTCGTTATTACTTCGGTAAGTATTAACTATACCATCACAGGCGGACCTTCTGGTACATTTCCTTGGACGGGTAACTTGAGTCCAGGTACAAATGTAACAATCACCTTGCCTTCAGTAACGGTATCTTCAGGTTCTCATACCATTACTATGACAGTGGTAAGCCCAAATAATGGAACAGATACTAATGCTGCCAATAACGCTTCGGCTAAAACCTTTAATGTTACGAACTCTACAGGCGTGAATGCTCCTTTTGCAGAAACATTTCAAGGCACTTTCCCTGCGGCAGGTTGGGTAGTAAATAACCCGAATAATGATGCTTACTTCTGGACAAGCTATACAGGTACAGGGGGCGGGCAAGGCGGAAGCACCAAAAGTGTGGTAATGGATAACTTTAACAACAATGTAAAAGGTACAATAGATGAGTTTGTATTGCCTTCTATTAACACAAATGGCTTGAATGCGCCAATTGTAGATTTTTGGGTAGCACACAAATATTATCCTTATATGAATAGTGCAACAGGAGAGACTTGGATAGATACGCTACAATTGTTTATATCTACCGATTGTGGCATTACATATTCTTCTTTGGGGAAATTGTCTGGTAGAGATATGGTAAATTCTTTGCAAAATGACACACTGAGTACGGCAGGATTTACGCCTCTTGGGGAGTCTTCTTGGAAAAAATTCTATGCAAATCTGCCTAACAATGCAAGTGTAACCATCAAATTCCGTAATATCGGTCAATATGGACAAAAATTGTATATTGATAATATCAACATTTTGGCTTTGTATGGAGTAGGGGTAGAGGATATGATTACAACAGAATCATTCTCTGTATAT
>JAAFHL010000576.1 GCA_013298365.1 Bacteroidota bacterium
GAATGGCGGAAAAGAAGCAAAATTGGTTAAGGGAACAAATAAAAGCCCATAACAAAGTGCTGCTGTACATGCCGCTAAGGCAACCCCACAAGGCAAACGGGCGGCACGTCATCAGCACCATCGTTAGCAGCTATCAGAGGAATAAGTTTTAAATAATTGAAAATCAATTATTTGTTGTTCATAAAGCTATACTTAAAACCTGCATTTGAAAGTTGCGTTTAAAAATTGTATTTGAAAATCTGCGCTTAAATTCTGCACTTGAAAGTTGCGTTTGAAAATTGCACTTAAAAGTTACGCTTGAAATCTGCACTTGAAAGTTGCGCTTAAAAATTGTATTTGAAAGTTGTTCTTAAAATCTACACTTGAAAGTTGCGCTTAAAAATTGTATTTGAAAGTTGTGCTTAAAATCTACACTTGAAAGTTGCGGTTGAAATCTGCACTTGAACTTGAAAGTTGCGTTTGAAAGCTGTATTTCAGAATTGCGTTTAAAAAGGAATACTTTAAAATTAAAAAACTGATTTGCAGCTATTTGTATTGAAAAATAGGACTTAGAAATTAAGCGAGACGTTTTGAAAATGAAATAAAAGCTGCTAACAAAGTGCTGCTGTCCATGCCGCTGAGGCAAACGCACAAGGCAAACGGGCGGCACGTCAGCAGCACCATCGTTGGCAGCAATTAAAAAAATAATAAATTATATGGCAAAATCCTTAAATAATAATTTAAAAAAAGCGAAAGCAGGTAAAAACGACGAGTTTTATACCGAACTAACTGATATTGAAAAAGAGTTGCGACACTACAAAGGACATTTTAAAGATAAAGTTGTTTTTTGTAATTGTGATGACCCAAGAATTAGCAATTTTTTTCACTATTTTTCATATAACTTTGAGAATTTAGGTCTGAAAAAACTCATCACAACTTGCTATAAAAACCAAAATAGCGATTTATTCAGCGAACATAAATCTGAAAAAGCAATTTATTTAGAATATACAGGCGACAAAAATGGCGACAGAGTACCAAACCCAGAAGAAATTGGAATTATCAATTTGAATGGAGATGGCGATTTTAGAAGTTCAGAAAGTATAGAACTTTTAAAACAATCCGATATTGTGGTAACAAATCCACCATTTTCACTATTTAGAGAATATGTGGCTCAATTGGTTGAATATGACAAAAAATTTCTAATCATTGGCAACCAAAATAACTTGACTTACAAAGAAATTTTCAATTTAGTAAAGGATAATAAAATTTGGACAGGTGTTGATAATGGCGGAACAAAATGGTTTAAAGTTCCTGACCACTACGAAATACAAACTGAAACAAGAATAAAAACTGAAAACGGACAAAAGTATTTCAGTATGGGTAGCATTTATTGGTTTACAAACCTTGATAACAGAAAACGTCACGAAGACATAATACTTTACAAAAACTATTATGGAAACGAAAGCGAATATCCAAATTTTGACAATTATAATGCAATTAACGTGAATAAAGTAGCCGATATTCCAATTGATTACGAAGGCGTAATGGGTGTTCCTATAACATTTATTGACAAATACAATCCTGAACAATTTGAAATAATTAGTTCAAATGATGTACGAATAAATGAAAATATTCCAACCAAAGAACACGGACTAATAAAGGACAAAGA
This sequence comes from Bacteroidota bacterium, assembly GCA_013298365.1. Lineage (GTDB taxonomy): Bacteria > Bacteroidota > Bacteroidia > J057 > J057 > JAAFHL01. The sequence continues at coordinate 1,649 of JAAFHL010000576.1, forward strand.
AGGTGCGATAAATGGAAAACCAACTTATGTTCGAGTTTTAATTAAGAACAAGAGAATATGAGAATAGAACTTAAAGAAATAACGGTTAGAGAATTAACCAAAGGTTACCAAGATAATCTTGAAAATGGCGTAATTGGCTATGATGGAAAGTTGGACATTAGACCACCTTACCAACGTGAATTTGTTTATGGGGACAAAGAGCGTAAGGCGGTTATAGACACCTTGCAAAAAGATTTTCCATTGAATGTAATGTATTGGGCAGTTCGTGAAGACGGAAACTTTGAAGTGATAGACGGACAACAAAGAACTATTTCTATTTGCCAATTTGTAAACAAAGATTTTTCAGTAAACGGATTAGCGTTTCATAATCTTACCAACGACAAACAAGACCAAATTTTAGACTACAAATTGATGGTTTATTTTTGTAGTGGCAAAGACAGCGAAAAATTAGAATGGTTTGAAACTATCAATATTGCAGGTAAGGAACTGACAAAACAAGAATTACGAAATGCTGTTTATTCGGGTTCGTGGGTTTCGGATTCAAAACGCTATTTTTCAAAAAATAGTCGTCCCAAATTAGGAGACGATTATATGACAGGTTCGGCAAATAGACAAGAATATTTAGAAACAGCTATTTCTTGGATTTCTAACGGAGATATTGAAGCATATATGTCTAAAAATCAGCACGAGCCAAACGCAAACGAACTTTGGCTTTACTTTCAAGCAGTCATAAGTTGGGTTAAGGCAACTTTTCCTAAATATCGCAGAGAAATGAAAGGCTTGCCTTGGGGGATTTTATACAACGAATTTAAAACTCAAAAACTTGACCCAAAGAAATTGGAAGAGGAAGTTACAACTTTGATGTTAGACGAAGATGTAGAAAATAAAAAAGGAATTTACTCTTATGTTTTGACAAGAAAAGAACGGTTTTTAAATATTCGTGCATTCAGCGAAAACCAAAAACGAGAAGCCTTTGAAAGACAAAAAGGCGTTTGCGTAAAATGTGGAGTAACTTTTGAAATTAAAGAAATGGAAGCCGACCACATTACACCTTGGCACGAAGGCGGAAAAACGACAGCCGCTAACTGTCAAATGCTTTGCAAAGAAGATAATAGGCGAAAGTCTGGAAAATAAATAAATGCTGCCAACAGGGTTCATTGCCGCCTATGCCTTTTATCCGAAGCACAATGCAAACGCTCAAAAGGCACAGCGTCAATGTCATCGTTATGGGCTATCATGGAAAAAATAAAACTAACTGGTAATCGATTATTTATAAATAAATATAAAACTGAAATTCGCAGAAAACTGAAATTCGCAGAAAACTGA
>JAAFHL010000577.1 GCA_013298365.1 Bacteroidota bacterium
CTCATAGATTACGTTTGGGCATTTGATAATGGAATGTATGATTATACGCAATCTCCTGTTATCAATTTCAATGACTCACTTCCACATATAGTTTGTTTGAGCATTTATGATTTGCAAACAGGTTGTAATGCAAGCTATTGCGATACCGTTATTCCTTTTAGCGGCTACAATGCTCGATTTATTTATCAGACACAAGGCAACATGGCAATGTTTGACAACAAATCATCAGGAGGCGCAAACCTAAGCTATCAATGGAATTTGGGTAGTGGACAGATGAGTCAGCAAAAAGACCCGATAGCTGTTTATCCTACATCAGGCTGGCAAAATGTATGTTTGAGCATTTGGGAAAATGGCACGATGAAAGGCATGTATTGTGATTCGGTTTTTATTGATGCCCTTACTACAAATATAGATGACAATGTTTCCTTAGAAAACAGCATTGCTGCACCTTATCCTAATCCTACTTCTGACAAAATAAACATAGATATTTCTAGTGCAAAAGCGGCAAATATGAATTGGGGAATCTATGATATTTTGGGCAAGGAATTGAAAAAAGGAACGGAAAAAGCACATAATGGCGATTATATCCTTTCGATTTCTGTAACAGATTTGGCAAAAGGTTACTATTTCCTTTCTTTGGAAATGGGCAACGAAACGATAATGCGTAAATTTGTGGTAGAGTAATCTCATCTAAAAATATGCAAAAAGAAACCGTTCAAAGGAATTTAGGTTCTTTTGGACGGCTTTTTATTCATATCTACATCCAAATATTTACCAATAGGCTATTTTTTCGCCAAAAAATTGCCTATATTTGCCTTATAAATGACAAATATGAAATACTTTTTCACATACTGCTTGCTTTTTACGGGTTTGCTTGTTTTTGCACAAGACTCTCTCAATATGCGTAAACTTGGGCATTGGGACAATCCCGAAGTGCCAATAGAAAGTTCTACGGTGGGTTTGCGTTACAATGAAGTCTGGGGCTGGGCATCGCCTGTTACGGGCAGAGAATACGCAGTTATAGGAGCTACTACGGGGGCTTATATCGTAGATGTAAGTGACCCTACCAAGCCATTTCAAGCCGATTTTGTGCCTGGCAGAAGGGGAAATGTCATCAATCGAGATTATAAGTCTAAGGGAAATTATGTCTTTGCGCTTGCAGACCAAGAACTTGGCAGCTTGCAAGTTTGGGATATGTCCACCTTGCCCGATAGCGTGCATGTTGTCTATGATGGACTCATTTCCGATGCAAATGGCGTAGATACCTTCAATCTTTCTCACAATATGTTTGTGGAAGGAGACCGATTATATATCGTAACGCCCAAAAATTTGGGGCAAACCATTGCGTATGGTTATGGCGTAATGGACATTAGCAATCCAGAAAAGCCTGTTTTGATAAAACTGTATCCCGAATCTGTTTTTGGGCGAGTTCATGCCTCTTATGTGCGACACGATACTGCTTATATTCATGCGGGCGGAAATGGGCTTTTTATTGCAGATATGCACGATTTGGACAATCCCATTGTTTTGGCGCATGTGCAATATTATGCTTATTATGGCTATAATCATACGGGGTGGCTCAATGATGAAGGCACTGTGTATATTATGGCAGATGAAACCCGAAAAACGCCTGTAAAAGTGATGGATATGACCGACAAAACAGACCCCGAATTTATCAGTTATTTGTATCCAAGAATGAACCTTGCCGACACAAATTCTATCCCACACAATCAATTTTGGGTGGGGCAGTATGGGATAAATTCTTATTATTATGATGGGGTACAAATTTTTGACTTATCAGACCCGTATAAGCCGCAAATTGCGGGTTATTACGACACTTATCCGCAGCCGTATGACGGCAAATTCAAAGGTTGTTGGGGTGTGTATCCTTTTTTGCCAAGCAAACGCATTTTGGCTTCTGATATGCAAACAGGTTTGTATATTTTAGAATTTTCGCCTTTTGCAAAATCGCAGGAGGCAAATACAACGGTTGTTTATCCCAATCCTATTTCTTCGGAGGTTTTGCAAGTGAAAATAAATAATCCTGTCGAAAACCTAAATGTTCGTATATATGACATGGTAGGAAAAGAGATTTTGGTACAAAAAGCGACTTATTATACGAGTGAAATGACTATTTTTATGCCTAACATTGCCACAGGTATGTATATTTTGCAAGCATTTGCAGGGGGCAATTTGATTTCTACCCAAAAAATACAAGTTCAGCATTAAGTAGTTGATAGTTGAAAATTGATAGTTGAAAGTTAATGCAAGTATCTAGTAATCAATTATTTATCTTTAAATTAGGTTTATTACTACTGTTGCGTTTTGATTAAAATATCTGATTTGGTGCTTTGGCTTTAGCCAAAGAATCTGCATCTTTGGCTAAAGCCAAAGCACCATTAAGGTAAAATTTTCGGACATATTAGTTAAAATCATACACTACTTGGTGTTTAAGCAATTTTGAGACAAGGAAAACATGAAACACATATATATTGCGTTTTTTGGGCTATTTTTTAGTACAAATCTCGCTGCACAATTTTCGCAGGGGCTTACCCTTGGGGCGGACTATCATTATGGGGCATTTTTACATCATTCCAAAAATCAAACTTTTGACGTGCCAAATCCCACAAAAGCCATCAGCATTGAATTGCTGCGTCAAACAAATGGCAGCAAATATTGGCATAAAGCACATCATTTTCCTCGCTTTGGCGTGGGATTTATGTACAAAGATTATGGAAATAACGAAGTTTTGGGGCAGGGTTTTGCCATTTATCCACAATTAGATGTCTTTCATGTCCGTACAAAAAACTTTCGACTCATGACTCGGCTTGCCTTTGGTTTTGCCTACCTCAATCGTCCTTACGACCGTTTTAGCAATCCCGAAAATACGGCAATCGGTTCGCATTTCAATAATTATACGATGTTAGGATTTGCGGCAGAATATGACATTGTATCTGATATTTTATTGAG
>JAAFHL010000578.1 GCA_013298365.1 Bacteroidota bacterium
CAAGCACTTGCTCGCTTTTTGCCCAAAATGAACAAGAAGCTGGCATGAAGTTTTTTCATGGTACAATAGAAGAAGCCCAAAAAGAAGCGGATAAAAGCAATAAATTGCTTTTTGTTGATGCTTATACAACATGGTGCGGACCTTGCAAAAAAATGTCGGCAGAAACGTTTATGGACAAAAAAGTAGCCGATTTTTTTAACAAGCATTTTGTCAATTATAAATTGGATATGGAAAAAGGGGAGGGTCCTGATTTTGGTGGAAAATACAGCGTAAGTGCCTATCCTACCATGATTTTTCTTGATGCAAAAGGGGGCGAGGTACACAGAATCTTAGGTTTTCGCCCTGCGGAGGCTTTTTTGCAAGAAGGCATGAAAGCAATTGACCCTACGGGAAATATGGCTTTGATGAAAAGTGAGGTAGAATCTGGTAAGGCAAAACCTGAAACTTTGTTGAGTTATGCCCTCAAAAAAGCAGAATCGGGCATGGATTATGAGGAGGAGGCGAAAAAATATTTTGCAACACAAAGTGAAGCGGATTTGCTTTCTGAAAAAAATTGGCAAGCAATTTGCACTTTAATAGATGATATTAGAAGTAGAGAATTTCAATTTTTGCTTAATAAAAAAGCGGATTTTGTGAAAAAATACACGATTGCCAAGGTAGATGAGGCAATTATGAAAATGTGTATGCGCACTGCCCAAAATGCAGAACGTTTTGATGATGCAGATACTTATTCTTTGGCAGTAGAAACCGCACGTAAATCTATGTCAGATAATGGCAAAACCGCTGATATGTTGGAAATTGCGCATTTTTCTGCTAAGCAAGATTGGATTAGTTATGCAGAAAAGGTTTCTGCTTTAATGAAAAAAAATAAAATTACTGATGCTGTCTTATTGAATGATTATGCTTGGGCTTTTTATCAGCACATAGACGATAAAGCTCGTCTTGCGGAGGCTGTAAAATGGGCAAAACAATCTATGGCACTCGAAAATCAATATTATAACAACGATACAATGGCAGCACTTCTTTTTAAATTGGGACAACTCGCAGAGGCAAAAAAGTATGCGAACAAAGCCATTCATATTGCGCAGCAAAACAGCGAAGAATATGAAACTACACAGAAATTATTGGAACAAATAGAAGCTGCACAAAAATAACTTAGTAACTCATAAATTCATAACGTATAAATAATGAAAAAAACGTGGTTAATTTTCAGTCTATTAGGCATATACATGTCTATGAATGCTGACACACATCGCATGTGGATATTTCTTTCTGACAAAGGGGAAAACGTTCAAAAAAGACTTGCAAAACCTTCTGCTTTTTTGAGCAAAGCATCTTTGGCACTAAAAAAAGAAAAAGGGATTATACTCAATGAGCAAGACCTACCTGTGTGGCAGTCATATTTGGGGGGATTGAGCAACTATGATTGTAAGGTTTTATCTACTTCAAGATGGCTTAATGCGGTAGCCGTAGATATTCCCGATAATTGTATAGAAGAAGTAAATGCACTTTGTTTTGTTACGGGCATGAAACCTGTACAAACCTTTAAAGTAGCGCGTGAGGGCGCAGAGGAAGAAGTGCAAGGCGCAAAATATGTGAAGATGAACAGTCAATATGTGGCGGGCGATGCTTTTGACTATGGCGATGCAAAAGAGCAAGCCGAAATGTTGAATGTGCCTGCTTTGCACAAAAAAGGCATTACAGGGCGTGGGGTAAGAATTGCCGTTTTTGATGCGGGTTTTGAGGGGGTAGATACAATTGATGTATTTGACTCTTTGTGGATTCAAAAAAGAGTGATTGCTTGGTATGATTTTGTGGACAATGATAAAACCTTGTTTAGAAATGACAATCATGGAACAAATGTACTTTCTTGCATTGCAGCAAATCAGCCAGGCGAAATGGTGGGCATTGCACCGCATGTGAGCGTTGTGATGGCTCGTACAGAAGACTCTGGTTCTGAGACAAATAGAGAGGAACACAACTGGGTGCGTGCGATGGAATGGGCAGACTCTATAGGGGTAGATATTATTCACTCCTCTTTGGGTTATACCAATTTTGATGATAAAGCTACTTCTTATAAATACAAAGACATGGACGGAAATACAGCAATTTGTACAAGAGCGGCTGATATTGCCGCTTCTCGTGGCATTGTGGTTACATTAAGTGCTGGAAATGAAGGAGATGGACCTTGGAAACACATTGCTGCGCCAAGTGATGCTGATAGTGTGTTGTGTGTAGGAGCTGTGGATAAAAAAGGCAAGCGAGCCAATTTCTCTTCTATGGGACCCTCGGCTGATGGGCAAGTAAAACCTGACGTAATGGCTGTGGGAAAAGGTACAACTGTTGCTGCACCTGGTAACTATATTACAACAAGTAACGGAACATCTTTTTCGGGACCTATTATGGGCGGTTTTATGGCGTTGCTCAAACAAGCACACCCAAAACGCAAAAACATGGAATTGATTCAGGCAACTCGTTTGAGTGGCGACCAGTATAATTTCCCTGATTCTTTGTATGGTTATGGCATTCCGAACATTTTGGTAGCAGATTCTTTGCTCAAAAATGTAAAAAACCTTGCAACGGTAAAAATGCCTGGTACAGAAAAGCCTAAACGTGGCGAAAAACCTAAGGCAGTTGAAGCTCCCAAAAAAGTAGAAATGACCAAAAATCCTAAAACGGGTTTAGGGGTAGAGGGCAATAAATTAGTGGTTAAGTCACCTGCATTTATTCTTAAAGCAGAAATTCGTCAAGGAGATATGCGGGTTATTTTGCCAAAATCGGCTTATAAAATCAATGAAAAAGATGCTACGTTTGACATCAAGAGTTTGGTAAAAGGGGAACATTATTTGTATATCAAAACAGATAGTTATGAGGAGTATATTAAGTTTGAGAAAAAATAATCTTCTTGTCAAAGGTGTTATAAAGAGGCAAAATATAGCATAGGGTTTCGTTCCTTCAGTTATTAAC
>JAAFHL010000579.1 GCA_013298365.1 Bacteroidota bacterium
CTTTTCAGCCTTCTGACTTAGCAAAATTGGCATTGATTATGTATTTGGCAAAAATGCTAACCCTTCGTCAAGGCGTAATAAAGGACTTTACCGAAGGTTTTCTGCCAGGCATTTTTTGGGTAGTTATTATTTGCGGACTCATTGCACCTACAAATTTGAGTACAGCGATTGTACTTTTCATGGTTAGTGTATTGATTTTGTTTGTGGCAGGGGTAGAATTGAAATACATAGGTGTTTTGTTCTTGATAGGTTTCTTTGGACTTTTGATGTTATTTGCCTTTGCAAAAAGGGCATCTACTTGGGAAAGTCGCTTACATGCCTACAAAGAGCAGCTTTTTACACAAGATGACGGAAAATATGAAGGCAATTATCAGGCTTTACAATCGAATATTGCCATCGCAACTGGCGGATTTTTTGGAAAAGGGGCGGGCAAAAGTGCGCAAAGAAACTTCCTTCCGTATGCCTTTTCTGACTTTGTATTTGCCATTATTGTAGAAGAATATGGGTTTTTGGGCAGTTTTTTTGTGATATTGCTCTATCTTTCCTTGCTCTTCCGAACAGTAATGATAGTCTCTGGCAGCAAAACGTATGGCGCACTCATGGCATCTGGGCTTGCTTTTATGATAACTTTGCAAGCCCTTATCAATATGGGCGTAACGGTGGGGATTTTGCCAGTAACAGGTCTTACCCTTCCTTTGGTAAGTATGGGCGGGACTTCGATTTTGTTCACAAGTTTTTCTCTGGGAATTATTTTGAGCGTAAGCCGAGATGCCATGCAAAATAAATTGAGCAATAATTTGAAGGTGGACCCGAAGAATTTGATAAGAACTTAGTATTTACCACAAAGAAACTAAGTTCACTAAGAAAAAGCCTTAGTGTTTCTTTGTGCCTTCGTGGTTTCATATATAAATAAATGAAAATAATCATTTCAGGCGGCGGCACAGGCGGACATATTTTTCCTGCGGTTTCCATTGGCACAGAAATTCGCAAACGCTTTTCAAATGCAGACATATTATATGTAGGCGCAACAGGTGGCATGGAAATGGATTTAGTGCCAAAAAATGGCTTTCCCATTCGTGGCGTATGGATTAGTGGGATTCAACGTTCTTTGACTTTACAAAATCTTGGGAAAAATCTCCTTTTTCCTGTCAAATTTGTAACAAGCATCGCACAAGCCTATCGCATTATCAGCGAATTTCGTCCCGATGTGGTTGTGGGCGTGGGCGGCTATGCTAGCGGACCTTTGGGGCGTGTGGCGGCTTGGAAAAATATTCCTTTGGTAGTTTGCGAGCAAAATGCTTTTCCAGGCATTACAAATCGTTGGTTAGCGGCAAATGCAAGCAAAATTCTCTTGGGAAATGTAGATGCTATGAAATATTTTGACAAAAATAAATGCGTGGTAACAGGAAATCCGATTCGTAGTTTCTCTCTTATTTCAAAAGAGGAAGCGGCTGCGAAAATGGGACTTTCTCCCGAAAAGACAACGATTCTTAGTTTAGGCGGTAGTTTGGGCGCAATGAAAGTAAACGAAGCCATTGAAAATCAAATACAAAGCATTATAGATGCAGATATACAATGGATATGGCAATGTGGCAAATTTTACTATGAAAAATTGGTGATGCGTATTCAGCAGCACGCAAATATCAAACTTGTGCCTTTTGTCGAAGACATGGCAGCAGCGTATAGTTTGGCGGATTTGGTGGTGAGCAGAGCTGGCGGCAGCACGATTTCGGAGCTTATTGCTTTGTCAAAACCTTCGATTCTGGTGCCTTCGCCCAATGTTGCCGAAGACCATCAAACCAAAAATGCCCTTTCATTGGTAAATGTACAAGCAGCCGTTTTGGTAAAAGACATAGAAGCAAAAGAAAATTTGGTAAAAACAGCGATTTCCATTGTTCAAGATAAAAACAGGCTTTCTCTTTTAACAAAAAATATTGAAGGAGTAGAAAAACATGATTCAGCAAAAGAAATAGTTGATGAGATTTTGAAAATATTGAAGTAAACCGCTTCGAGGGTCTGCGACCGCTCGAAGGGTATAAAAACAATCTTTTTTTAAAAATCAGCAACCTTACGAATGGTCGCAGACCTTCGTAACGGTTGAAATAAAAATTATGCAAAAACACATATACTTTTTGGGCATAGGCGGCATCGGCATGAGCAACCTCGCAAGATACTATAATCTCGCTGGGGTGAAAGTTTCTGGATATGACAAAACGCCATCTGCTGTTACGCAAGCCTTAGAAAATGAAGGAATTAGCATCTTTTTTGATGAAAATTTGCAGCAATTTGAAGGCATAACAGACTTGGTTTATACGCCTGCTATCAAAGAACATTTGGCGTTTGAAGTAGCAAAAGAAAAAGGCATTGTTCCCATGAAACGCTCACAGATTTTGGGTAAAATTTGCAAGCACTATCAGGCTTTGGCTGTTGCTGGCACACATGGAAAAACAACGACTTCGACCATGTTAGCGCATCTTACTCGTTTTTGTGGCGTGGATACAACGGCTTTTTTGGGGGGAATTTCTAAGAACTTACAAGGAAATTTTGCTTACGGAAAATCGGAATATTGCGTAGTAGAAGCTGATGAGTTTGACCGTTCTTTTTTGACTTTATTTCCCAAATATGCTATCATCACTTCGCTTGATGCCGACCATTTAGACATTTATGGAAAGCATGAGGATATGTTGGATACATACAGGACTTTTGGTAAACAAGTTACTGATAAGTTATTGGTAAATAGCGAAATAGCTAATTTTGATTGGCAAAGAGATGTGATAAGTTATGGTGTCGAAAGTGGCAAATATCAGGCACAAAACCTGCGTTTTGCAAATTTGGCAACAACTTTTGACTATGTTTCGGAGGAGATTACGATAAAAGACCTTGTTCTTCCGATGCCTGGCAAACACAATGTTGCAAATGCTACGGCAGCAATTACTTTGACGCTTTGGGCGGG
>JAAFHL010000058.1 GCA_013298365.1 Bacteroidota bacterium
TGTGATAAACATCGAAATGACGGCAAAAGAAGCCATGAATATTTCCGCAGAATTGCTTTCTTTGGAAGGCAAACAAATAAAAAAGCTCTTAGATGAGACTTCGATTATGGGAAAAAATAGCTTCAAATTTCCTGTAAATGAGATTTCTACAGGCGTTTATATGCTTATGATTCATACGCCTGAAGGCTTTTTGAGCCGTAAAGTTGTGATACAGTAAGTGTGGAGTTGAATGTTGAGAAATAGTAAAGATATTTTTTAACCGAATTTGGCTCAATGTCGGCATTTATTCATAGAAACGGGTTAAACCCACATTTCTATGAATAAATGCTATGAAAAAAACATTGTATTATTTTTTTAGGATTTTCTATGACCATAAAGGCTCTCTTTTACTAAGAACAACTATTGCTTGCTCTGCGATTTTTTCAGTAGTCAAATCATCTGTTTGACCAAAATTTTCAGATAGTTGCCCTTCTTCAATCATGGTAACAATATATTGAAATTTTGTTCCTTTTTGCTGTAAACCTTGAACATAATGATACAAGGCTACAAAATGCGCCTTATCCATTCCATCAAAAATACCATCATGTATAAGGAACTTTGGCACATTTATGCCTTTCTGAATAGTATTAATCATTATAGCAATATCGTACACTAATGTTCGACCCTTGTTCCAGCCTTTTGATTCGTCTTTATCAAAATAAATACTAATATCTACTTTATTTTTTTTACCTTCATAATCAGCTCTTATTGAAAAACCTGATTCTTCACTTTCAGGATAAATTGCACGATACACCGTTGAAAACAGCATTTCAAAAGCATCTATTTCAGTTTTTAAGTTTTCGATAAGTTCAACAGCTTGTTGTTTTAACCCATTATCTTTGGCATCAGACTCTGTTTTTTGTTTTTGCAAATCCTTATAAACCCTTACTTTTCCATCTAAATCGGATATTTCTTTTTCCTTTTCGCCCAATAAATAAAAAGCCTCTGTCAAGTCTTTAAACGCTTCTTTTGATTTTAAAAAACCAAATAATTTTTGCCTTTCTGTATCAAGTGCTTGAATTTTTTTTTCTTGATGTTTAATGGTAGTTTCCAATTCAAGTATTTCTTCTCTCAAAAATTCTTCTCTTGATTGGGCTATTCTTTTGCGAAAATTAACGGCATCTTTTAAAGATTTACTAATTTTATCTTGAAAAATTTCATTAAGTTCTGCATACAATTTTTCAATCCCTCTGATTTTTGAGTCAGAAATTGTATCTTTTAACTCGTAACTTTCCTTGTATGATTTTATTTTTTTATCAATCCAAAAATTTTGTTCAGACAAGTTTTTTATTTCTGTAGTAAGTACATTAAGTGTGTTTTCAATATCTTTGTGTTGTTCTGCTAATTTAAAGGCATCAACAGCAGATTTCATTTTTTTAGCTTCATTTTTCAGTTTGTTCAACTGTGTTTCAACTTTTTTAATGTTGAGATTATAATTTTCCTCAACTAATTTTTTTACTTGATTTATCGCTTTTTGTCTATCTTTAACTTCTTTTTGAATATTTGAATTTTCGCAAAGCAAGGTATTATCAAATCCTAATAAAAAGAAGTGATAAGGCAACAGTTCATAGATAGCATTACCTGTTGTAAGAAAATTAATAGGGTCAGAAAACTCACTTTTAGCATTACTCTTTTTATGAATTTTCATAAAAAAAGCCATTAATGTTCTGTAACTAAGTTCCTTTAGTTTTCCTAAATAGTCTGGATTATCGAATATGATATTTAATAATTTACCTTTTGCATCTTTAATTTCAAAGGAACTTTCATCTCCAATCTCTCCTAACATTATAGAGGAATGGTTGTTTGTACTCCTTTTAATAATATAGGTTGTATCTTTTACTTCAAATTCTAATACAATTGCATAGTTTTCTAGTCTTTGTTTTTCGCTAAAAAAGCGTGAGTTTTTAGTACTAAAATCAGCTAAAAGGCAAAAATCAATTAAGTCACATACGCTAGATTTACCAAGTCCGTTTAATGACTCTTTTTTATCACCATCATTATCTTTTTTGCCAAAAATAAAATTAAAGCCTTCTTTAAAGACAATAGTGTGTGGGTGTTCAGGTTTTCCTGAACGAAACAGCCCCGAAGGTTCACTATATAGTCTTTTCAGAAACATTTATTTTCGTAGTTTTAAGTTAAATTCGTTTAATTCAATGACATCTGTAAGCCACAAAAAAGTCAATGTATTATAATATTGGTTTAAAGATATATCCTTTCCCTCCCCTTTTTTTAATTCTTGAAACAGGTCTTCTACATTATATTCTTTCTTTTTTAAAGATTTTATAATGTCGGCACCTAAAACGATAGTGCTTTTTTGCAAATTTTCATGTTTTGTAGGTATAAACATAGTTAATCAAATGAGATAGAAAGTTGTGAAGAACTGTCAATATTGTTTTTTTCATGTTCTGTTTTGTTACCTATGAAACAAAATTCGAAAAAATAAAAAACAAGAGCTTCTGCATTAGCGATATATCCAATCTCTTTCTTTTTGTTATTAGGTACATAACTTACGGCAAGACTACGAAGAATCTGAATATCTTCCACCTTTGCCTCTTCATTTCCATGATTTTTTATTTTGCAATAGTCATCTTGAACAGTTATTGTAAGTTCATTTACACTTACTTCATCTTCTTCTATCTGTTTCTCCATAAACAATTTAACGATTTCTTTTTTGTCCCATACTTTTTTTATCAAGCGACTAATTTCATCTCGCTGCTCTATTGGAAAATTGATTTTGATTTTGGGTATCAAATCAATACTTGCGGACGATAAAATATTTTCATTACTTGATAGTTTTCTCGGTTTATTAGTTTGTATATACTCAAAAATTTCTCCGATAATTCCTAAGTCGTTTGTACTTTCATCAAGATTACCATATTTTAAACCGTCCCATTTTTCTAAATATTTCCAGATAGATTCCGTGTAATCATCTTCTGCATCTTTAAGTTTTGCACAAAGGTCTGAATGGTCAATAATATGTTTATTCTTTTCAAAAGTAAATTGATTATCAACACTTTTTGCAAAATCAGCTTTTGGGAAATCTTGCTTGCCTTTAAACATTAAAATATACAATTCTGTGTAGCCATCGTTTAATGCTTTAGCTTTAAACCCTCTAATGGATTTATGTACCTTTTCAGAATCATTTTCAGAGGTTACTTGAACGGCAATTTTACTCCCCTCTTTTCCCAAATATAATAAATCAACTCCTTCATAATTTGGATTTATTTCATCATTAGCATTTTTCCCTAATTCCCAACCATAAACAAGCAAAAGTAAGCCTCGATAAAACTCTTCGGCATCTTTATTTATGTCAAATCTGCCAGCCTTATTTTGATAATCAGCATATCTAACTATATTATTTAAGGCTTCAATGATATCTTCTTTATATTTTCCGATTTTTTTCATATATTGTATCTATGCATATAAATAGGTGTAATAGTTTTAACTTTTAAAACTTCAACTATCTGTGCAAATGTATCTTTTTTTCACAAACTAGCCAAAAATATGTTAAAAAATATTAGCAAATACTATCCAAAAGTTCACTTGCTACTTAAATAAACATTTTAAATGTCTTTTTTAAGGGAAACTCTGGTGACAAACTTGCCAAGAAAACCTACTTTATGGCTACCCTACTTCCCTTCTGCTTTTTTATTCCTCAAATATTCGCCCAATGCCCGATGATATTCTTGCGCATTTTGGTTATGTTCTGCCAAAGTTTTGGCAAAGGAATGATAGCCCGAAAAATCGGATTTTGCACAGAAAAACATATACTCATGCTCCTCTAAATTGAGAACGGCATCTATCGAAGGAATCGAAGGCGTACAAATTGGACCAGGCGGAAGTCCAGGATATTTGTACGTATTATAAGGGTTGTCTATTTCGGTATGAATTTTTAGGATACGAGTCAAGGTAAAGTCGCCTGCGGCATATTTGCAAGTTGGGTCGGCTTCCAAGTTCCAATTTTTCTGCAAACGATTGTAATAAACGCCTGCGACCCGTTGTTTTTCGTCATTTTTGTTGGTTTCCTCCTCCACAATAGAAGCCAAAGTAACCACTTCTAAGCGAGATAAACCCAATTTCTCCCTTTTTTTGTTTCTTTTTTCGTTCCAAAATTTATTGTATTCCGTTTTCATACGTTCAAATAACTTCTTAGGCGTTGCGTCCCAATAAACTTCATACGTGTTTGGAATAAAAAAAGCAATTGCGGTTTGCGGATTGAGTCCCAACGTTTTGAGATATGCCTCATCATTGAGTAAAGCCAGCATATCAGGGCTTTTCATCTGAAATTTTGAACCCACATATTGCGCAATTTCGTCATTTATCCGAAATTTGGTAAAAGTAAACTCCACTGCATCTTGCTTTCCCGCCCGCAATTTACTCACAAGTTCTTTGTTTGACATACCTGCCGTAATCAAATAACGACCTGGCTTGATATGGTCAGGATATTTCATTTGTTTCGCTACCCAATCAAATGCTTGTGGGTCTCGAATCACGCCATCAGACAGCAATTTGTCGCCCACTTTGGTATAATCCCAGCCGCTTGGAATGATTAATTCATAGTTTTTTGCGCCATCAGGAATCTTTACCCCTGGTTCAAATATCCAATTATACGCCTTATATGCAGCAAAACCGCCCACTACAAGTAGGATAGGTACGATAATAAGTATATATTTACGAAATTTTTTCAACATAAATCTTTTGTATTGAGCCACAAAGATAACATGAGATTTGTGTATCTTCAAATTCTTTTCTTGCAGCAAAGAAAAAAGTGCTAAAAAAATAATGATTTATAGCTGGCTTTTACTTTTGAACGGTTAGATATTGAACGTAGTGAAAATATCTAACCTTCAAAACAGTAAAAAGCCCAGAAAATAGGCAATCTGCCCATTTTGCCTGAAAAACGAATCGTTTTCATTGTACTTTTTTACCGTTTTGAAGGTTTGTGTTCCGCTTTGCTACACACAAACCGTTCAAAAGGTAAAAAAGCCCTTAACTCAGGATTTTTTTCTTTACAGTAGGAAATTTTTACCCTTTATTATTCCCCAAAAATGAATATATTTGCGACAAGAAAAAGCTGATGATTGTCAGGCAGCTTTTTTGTTATTGCTTTCGTCTTTATAAGCCATATGATTTTTTATGAAAAAACGCTATTTTTTGCTTATTTTTTGCTTTATAGGTATCATTTCCTCACTATTTTCGCAAGAAACTCGTGTAGATAGCGTTGCCAAAAAAGAGAAAAAACCTAAATCCACAGAATATGGCTTAAATATGACAGGCTTGATTTTGGATTTTGTGCCATTATTGAACAGAACAACGGGCAGAACAGGACCTTATTCTTTTTCCTACAAAAAATTTAGGGGAGACCATGCGTTTAGAATGGGCTTGGGTGCGCATCTAAATCCGAATGAGGCGTTTAATATTTCCGAACCCTTGAATAATATCAATATTCGGATTGGGCATGAATACAGAAAAGAGATTTCTAAACGCTGGCGATATAGCAGAGGAATGGATTTTGTGGCAGTTATGGGGAATTTTAATTCACCTATTGGCAATATTGGTTCGTTTAATAATGGTGATGGGGGGGTAGGTTTAGGTTTTACCTTGGGGGCAGAATATTTGATATTGCCCAATTTGAGTGTTTCCACAGAAGGCATGTTGTTTGCGGGCTTTATGTCAAATAGTGGGACAACCATTAATTTTATTCCGCCTGTTTCTATTTTTTTGAACGCAAAATTCAAATAATTTCACTTTTCACTAACGACTTGCCCAAATCTTACGTGTATGTATATGGAGAAAACTTTTTTCGCCATTTTAAACAATACTTTCATTTCTCATTCATCATAACTTCTTAATTGTATGAAAAAATTTCTGTTCACCACAGTTCTTGCTCTGGGTACAGTTGTTGCCTTTGAAGCCTGTCAGTCTGGCGATGTAATCGTTGCCGAGAAAAAACTGAACCTACCTACTCAAACCATGCGCTATGCAGATGTGCAACTACCTGCACATCTTGGCAATACCCGCATGGGTGATATTGGCGTTACCGACAATGGGGCAACCCTGGGAAGAGTGCTATTTTATGATGGCAAACTTTCGCTCAATAACCAAATAGCTTGTGCGTCTTGCCACAAACAAGCCTACGGTTTTTCTGACATTACACAATATAGCAAAGGCTTTGAAGGCGCAGTTACTACCCGTAACGCTATGCCTATCGTCAATCCTGTTCTCAATTCTACTTTATTTTGGGATTCTCGTTCTAGTTCTATCGAAGATTTGGCGTTGCGTCCTGTAAAAAATCACATAGAAATGGGCATGGAATCTATGGAAATGCTTACTAAAAAACTAGCAAATACCAGCTACTATCCCGATTTGTTTGAAAAAGCTTTTGGCACACGTGAAGTTACAGAAGAACGTATTCAGAGTGCGATGTCGCAATTTATGCGCACCATTATCACAGGCAATTCTAAATATGACCAAGGTATGGATAATATGCACGCAAATTTTACCCCTTTGGAAAAAATGGGTTATAATATTTTTACTTCTGACAAAGCAAAATGTTCTTCTTGCCATATGGAGCCTAATTTTGCCCCTAATGGTGGAAATAATATGATGATATTTCCTGGAAACAATAATGTATTTAATGACCCTAATGGAAATTTTGTATTTGAACCACTACCAGGTGGTGGCGGAATGGGCGGAAATCCATATGCACAAACATTAGGTACAACCAATATTGGTTTGGATAAAGTATATGCAGACCCTGGCATGGGAGATGGTCATTTCCGTATTCCTTCTTTGCGTAATATTGAATTGACTGGCCCTTATATGCACGATGGTCGTTTCAATACATTGGCAGAAGTGGTTGAGCATTACAATAGTGGCGTTCAAGCGCATCCAAAATTAGACCATAAATTTCGTGATGCAAATGGAAATCCAACGCATTTGAACTTGTCAGAAGTGGAAAAACAAGCACTTGTTGCTTTCCTCAAAACTTTGACAGATAAGCAAATGTGTGCTGATACAAAATATTCAGACCCATTTAGTAACTAATAATTAGGCTCTCGCAGATTCTCGGAGATAAAAAACGCAGATTTTCGCAAATGCTTTTTGCGAAAATCTGCGTTTCAATTATTGTCGAAAATTACAAAGCAGCATGTCCATTTAGCACAGCATCTGCCAATTCCACATTCCCTTTTATAATGCCTCTACCTGTTTTAGCAGAACTAAGAAACAATAAAATTTCGTCTTTTTCGGGCGAATCCGCTATTTTCTCCTCAATGAGTTTTAGTGCATTAGAAAAATTGAGTCCTTCGCAAAAGAGGATACGATAGGCACTGCGCATGAGGTTTGTTTGGTCATAGTCGAAACTACGCCTTCTCAAACCGGTAATATTAATCCCTTCATACTGAACAGGAGAACGTCCTGCGGTAACATACGGCGGTACATCTTTGCCCAGCATAGAGCCGCCCGAAACCATCGCATGTTTGCCAATGCGCACAAATTGATGTATAGCAGACAGACCGCTAATAACGGCATAATCCCCTACCTCTACATGCCCTGCCATATTTACCCCATTGACCAAAATAACATGATTGCCAATAATACAATCATGTGCCACATGCACATACGCCATAATGAGACAGTCTGTGCCAATTATGGTAGCTTTATTAGCAACTGTTCCCCGATTCAGAGTTGCATATTCTCTGACAATTGTTCTATCACCAATGGATAAAATGGTTTCTTCGCCCGCAAATTTCAAATCTTGCGGAATAGATGATATAACAGCTCCTGAAAATATTTTACAAAAGTTGCCAATTCTTGCGCCATGATGAATGGCAGCACTTGAGCCAATCCACACATCATTGCCTATTCGGATATTACCATTGATAGTAACATTCGGTTCAATTTCTACATTATCTCCAATAACCACTTGATTGTCAAGGGGGTTTTTTGTTTTTTCTATTTTATTTACATTTGCAGAAATGACAGTTCCTGGGAAAATATGACAGTTTTCTCCAATAATAACGCCTGGATATAGCGTTACATTTGATTCAATCACTGTGCCTTCGCCGATTTGTACCTGTTCGTGAATGACAGAAAACGCACCAACAGAAACATTTGGCGCGATAATAGCTTGTGGAGAAACCACAGAAAAGTGATGTAGATTATTCATGATTCAGTTTTTGGAACGACACTTGCCATCAACTCTGCGGAGCAGACAAGTTCCCCATCTACATAAGCTTCGCCTTTCATTTTGCAAAGCCCACGTTTAAACCAAAGCATTTCCAATTTGAAATTGATTTGGTCGCCAGGAACAACAGGACGTTTGAAGCGAGCATTATCAATGGCAACAAAATACACCCAAACTTTGGTGTAATCCTCGACCTTGTTCATGAGCATGATTCCACCTACTTGCCCCATGGCTTCGAGAATCAATACCCCTGGCATAATCGGATTGCCGTCAAAATGACCCACAAAAAACGGCTCATTGATGGTTACGTTTTTGATACCTTCAATGGTCTCACCCTCCATACGGGTAATTCTATCTACCAACAGAAATGGGTATCTGTGTGGCAGAATCTTCATGATTGCATGAATGTCAAAAACAGGTAGTTGTTTTTCCACAAGCTAAATTTTATAATTAAAAATGAAAAGTTAAGAATGAAAAGTGGTTCTATGACAATTTTTGGTGATTTTTGCGTAAAGTAGGGGTTGCAACCCCTACTTTACGCAAAAATCCCCGCTTTGAGACTTGTCCCACAAAAA
This sequence comes from Bacteroidota bacterium, assembly GCA_013298365.1. Taxonomy (GTDB): domain Bacteria; phylum Bacteroidota; class Bacteroidia; order J057; family J057; genus JAAFHL01. The sequence goes on from JAAFHL010000058.1 coordinate 8,803, forward strand.
TTGTCATAGAACCTGAAAAGTTAAGAATGCCTTGTTTTTAATTATTCATTCTTAATTTTTAATTAACATTCGTATTTTTTTTGCTAATTCGGTATTTGCCAAATGTCCTGGACGCAACGCCGTAACTTTTGCTTTGAGAAAACCGCCTGTAAGTGCCAAATCTCCGACAAGGTCTAAGAGTTTGTGGCGAGCAGGCTCATTTTCAAACTGCAAATTTAAGGTATTTAATATTCCCTTTTGCACTTTTATTGCAGGTCGTTGCAAAAGTTTTGCTAAACTTCCTAATTCTGCCTCCGAAACCTCTCTATCTGCTATTACTATTGCATTGTCAAGCGAGCCGCCTTTGATTAAACCTGCCTTAAACATCATTTCTATTTCTCGCAAAAAACAAAAAGTGCGACATGGCGCAATCTCTTTTGCAAAATCTTTTAGGTCGTGTAAACTTGCTGTTTGTGGCAACAAAACAGGCGAATTATAATCTACTTTCACTTCCAAAGAAAATTTTTCGGCAGGTTCTATCACCAAATGTACGCCTCTTTCCGCTTCTATATATTCTATTTTTTCAGAAATTTCGATGTATTTTCTGGCGGCATTCTGCGGAACTATTTCCACTTTTTCCAAAGCTGAGATAAAAAACTTGGCACTTCCGTCCAAAATTGGCGGCTCTGCTCCATCAATTTCAATATGTACATTGTCTATTCCTAAGCCTATCAAGGCTGACAAGGCATGTTCTACCGTATAAACCCTTGCGCCATTTGCCTCTATAGTCGTGCCACGAGCCGTATCTACCACATTTTCTGCCAAAGCCGCAACCATCGGTTTTCCTGCCAAATCGGTTCGTTGAAATATATAGCCATAATTTTCGGGCGCAGGACAAAAAGTCATGGTAGCTATTTTTCCTGTATGCAAGCCTATGCCTGTAACAGAAGTAGGGTGTGAAAGTGTATGTTGCTGCATAGATTACTATTTCTTTATAATACGAAGGAATCACAAAAATAGCTGCTTTGCGTGAAAAGAACTATTTTTTTGAAAAATATTTCCCCCTTAACAAAAAGAAAAAAACCATCTTCACAGACGGTTTTTCAGGAATAAAGGTTGATTAGCTCTGTTATGTTTACTAACAATTCTATAAAAAAACACCACTTCTATATTTTCAAGCGTAAAGGTTGATTACGCATATTTTCTAAATCATTGATTTGTAACGTTTTTACGAATATTCAAAGGTTGAGATTGAGTTGAACGAGGATTTGATGCTGCGGCATGTTTCAACACAGGATTGTAAGAAGGTGTTGCTGTTTTGCCTACTACATAGTTGCCAGGAATGTTTGCTGCAATGCCTACGCGTCTGATGTAGGGTTTTGCAGGTGCTTCTTCGGAAGACAATTCTCTTTCTGCTGCTTCTTTTTGCAAAATTGCTGTTTCTGAAATTCCTTTGCCTTGCATATCTCTTAATTCGTTCATAGAACGAGCTTTTGAAAAATTATAGTTTGGAATACAAGGAGCTGTTTTGCTTACTTTTGTAGGTTTTGCAGCACCTCTTGAAACATTTTGCGCATTTGCGACAGAAACCATCATGCAAAGTATCAAAGTGAAGAAGAAAATTATATTTTTCATGGCAGAAGCTATTTAGATATGTTGATATAAAGTTGAAGTTGATAAAGAAATGTTAGTTTTTTATATAAAATGTCTGTTTTTTGTAATTTTGTAATGATAAACATTTCAAATATTCGTAACAGATGTAAGTTTTAAACTAAAAAAGAATGTTTTCCTTATATTTTAAATATAGTCAAACTGTGTGCCAAATAAAATAAAACTCAATTTTTTTTCTAAAATATCCCTTTAATCCAAATGAAAAGGCTTCTTTAGTAGAAAAAAAGTGAAAATAGGTAAATATAATCCTAAAAAAGGGCAAAATACTGATATAAGATTATCTCACTTTATACTAATGTAATTTTTTAGGGTTAATTGTTCTTTTTATGAAAAAATGGGTTTTGTGACCTGTGTAGCGTATTTCTCCCAATTTGAGAAAAAATAGCACTATTTATAGACAAAAATAACATATTTTTGCTTTTCGTTCATTGTAGCACTTTTTTTGCGAAAACATAGTTACGTATTTTTTACAAATTACATAAATCTACCAAATATTCAATCTTTCAATTATGCGTTATACAATCCTATCTATACTTGTTTTAGGTTTCATTTTGTCAGCACAAGCCCAAATAAAAGGGGGCGAATGTCTTGACGGCGACTGCGAAAATGGCAAAGGTACTGTTCAATTTGAAGACGGGTCTATCTATGAAGGCAAATTTAAAAATAAACAGCAGTATGGCAAGGGGAAATACACAGCAAAAGATGGCTCTTATTATGATGGAGAGTGGGTAAATGGCAAATGGAATGGTGTAGGCAAACTGATAACGCCTGAGGGAGACGTATGGACAGGTAATTTTCAGAACAATGAGGGAAATGGGCAAATGAAGGTGTTACGTACAAATGGCGAAAGGCTTGAAGGCATGATGGTGAATAGCGTATTTGTAGGCGATGGCGGTATGTGGCAAAAAGCTGATGGCACAATTCTCAAAGGAAAATGGGAAAATGGCATGTTGCTCAAAACGGGGTTTGTGAAAATAGAAACCGCAAATGGGACGTATTTGGGTGCAATGGTAGAAAATAAACGTCAAGGCTATGGCGTATTTAGTTTCAAAGATGGACATTTATATGAGGGAGACTGGTTGGACGGCAAGCGTTTTGGCAAAGGTAAAATGACTTTTCCAAGTGGCAACGTTTATAATGGAACGTGGGCGTTTGACAAGATGAACGGTGCAGGAAAATTAACTTTCAAAAATGGCAACGTATATGTAGGAGACTTTAAAGAAAATGAGTTTAATGGAACGGGGACAATGCTATATGCCGATGGCAAAGAATATCAGGGAGAATGGAAAAGTGGCAGACGAAGTGGAAAAGGGAAACTCTCTTTTACTGGTGGCTATTATGAAGGAGAATGGCAGAACGGGGAGATGACGGGCAAGGGAAAAATGAAATATGCAAGTGGCGAAATCTATGAAGGCTATTTTTTGAATGGAAAAAGACAAGGTGAAGGAAAGCTTACAGATGCGGATAATATGGTCTATGAAGGTAGGTTTCTAAATGATGCTTATTTGGGGAATTAATAATTAATAATGAAAAATTAAGAAATAAAATACCGACTGTTAGTGTTTTATTTTTTGATTTTTGCAAAAATAAGCATGGCAAACACCGTCAAATCGCCTTATTATGTGCTTATTTTAACATCAAAATCTAAATAGCTACTTTTTTGTTAGTATATTTGCATGTTATCGTCAAAAAGGGAAGGCTTATGAAAATATTGATTCAATAATGATAAGCTAAGTCCATTCTTTTTGACAAAGCTAATACACACAAAATGAAAAAATACATCTCACTTATACTTATTGTCCTCATCTCTTGTTTGGATAAAAACGAAGAATATGGGACAAAGCCAGAAAATCTCCTTCCACAATCACAGATGGTTGCTATTTTGACAGATATGCAGGCCTCAGAAGGAGTAATGGCAATCAAAGTAGGCGGTAATTTGAATACCCGTACTGCCCAGAAAAATGAGTATCAAGTAACGATTTTAAAAAAATATGGTATTTCGCAAAGTGCCTTTTGGGAAAGTTATCAATATTATACCGACAATCCGAAATTATTAGACACCATTTATGCACAAGTTGTGAAGGAATTGGAGAATCAATTGCCGATTGAAAAAGAGCGAATGGCAAAAAATCAGCTTGCTCTGCCTACACCCGCAGTACCTATCGTAGTTCCTAAACCCATATTTTTACCTCCTAATTCGGCAAATAAAGTCCCGAAAACGCAATAAATATGGCATAAATAGAACATTATCAATTTTTTATAAAAAAAATAGCGAAAAAATTTTTTTTGATTGAAATATAAAGCTAATTTTGCGCCCTCAATTAATACAAGGGAATCAAGTTCTTAACTTAATAAACGAAAACAAAAGTGACAAAAGCAGAAGTTATTGCAGAAATTTCGCAGAAGACCGGTATCGAAAAAACCGACGTATCTGCCGCATTAGAAGGTTTCTTTACCGTAGTAAAAAATTCACTCTCAACAGGTGAAAACGTGTATGTACGTGGATTTGGTAGCTTTATTGTAAAGCGTAGAGCTGAAAAAGTAGGACGTATTATCTCTAAAAAACAGTCTATTGTAATTCCTGAACATTCTATTCCAAGTTTCAAACCTGCGAAAGTGTTCATGGAAAAAGTACGTCAAGCGCCTATTTCAGAAGATAAGTCTTCTGAGGTTGATGCATAAGAATGGGATAATTAAGAGTGAAAAGTTAAGAATCACTCAAAAAACTAATTCTTAGTTTTTTATTGCCATCTATTAACTTATCAATTTGAATATATAAAATCTTGATAACTAATAGACTAACTCACTTTTAATTCTTCATTATTAATTTCTTAGATGTCTCATAATACGCAACATACATACGGTTTTCTACTACGTAGTGTGGTAATTGGTTTAGGTGCAGCACTATTTGCCCTACTTTTTTTTGCAGATAAAACACACCTTTCTACAAAAAATAAACCTTCAGTGGAGACAACAAACGCAAGCAATGAAGCGACAAGCGACAATCGCCCTGCATTATCTCCAGACGCAAATACCGATAAATGGATAGAAACGGCGCAAAAAGCAGCAGGTAAGGACAAACTTATCGCCTTAGACTCTGTGATTAAGTACCTTTCTGCTCGTAATCGCTATGATGTTGCTTATCAGTACGCAGTAGAAAAAATAGGTATAGACAGTTCTTTGACCCAGAAGTTGCTTGCAGGAGAGTTGGGATTAAAAGCATTAAATTTATCATTTATTGCGAGTGATTCAGTACTTCGTGAGCAATTTGTAACAAACACTACTGCTTATCTCGAAGAAGTTGTAGCAAAAGAAAGTACAAATGAGCAGGCATTGATGGCATTAGGGACAGCCTATATTTTGTCTCGCCGTCAAGAAAACAGCATGAAAGGGATTTTGAGTATTCGTAAAGTTACGGAAATCAATCCTAAAAATGTGGCAGCTCAACTCAAATTGGGCGAGTTTTCGATTCAAACAGGGCAATATGAAAAGGCAGAAACCAGGTTTCTCAATGTCTTGGAGTTGCAACCCAAAAATGAATATGCAAAATTGCAACTTGCTTTGGTACAGCAATCGTTGGGAAAAACAGTGGAAGCAAAGAAATTGGCTACAGAGTTGATGACTTCGGTCAATGATTCTATCAAAGGCGTGGCAACACGACTTGTAAATGGAAAATGAAAAATTGAAAATGGAGAATCATAAAATTCAATTTTCAATTTCATATCAAATAATTTATCACAATTAAACAAGAGGGTCAAAATTATGCCTTGCGGAAAAAAAAGAAAGCGTCATAAAATCGCTACACACAAACGTAAAAAACGTCTGCGCAAAGACAGACATAAGAAAAAGAAATAATTTTATTTCGTTGAAAGTTGAGAATTGACAGTTGAAAGTTAGCAAGTTTTCAATTCTCAACTTTCAACGCTCAACGTAATATTAGGTTCTTTCTCTTAACAAGATGAGGTATATGCTCCCGCCGCAAGCGAAATTTTCGTTTGTGGCTATACCTTTTTTAGTTGAAAGTTGATAGTTAAAAGTTGATAGTTTTCCAGCTTAGGAACGAGTGAAAAATAAGATAGCCATATTTCGGCAAGCTCAATAACCATTCTGCAAGAATCCAGAAAAGCTAAGTGATTCAGTATCAGTTTTCTGGATTCTTGCAGAATGGACAACCTTAACAAGTTATTTTTCACTCGTTCCTAACTAACTTTCCACTCTCAACTCTCCACTTTTCAACTCAAAAAGAGGGTTCGTTCTTTGAAAATCATTGTAGTTTTTCACTCAGCATCAATATTTAGTATTTGTATGTTCTCGCACATTTCGACTACGCTCACTGCAAGAATTTACGCAGACGATGCGCAGATGTACGCAGATATTCTCTTGCTAAAAACGAGACTGATAATTGTAAGATGTTGTGAATGAATTAGTAATAAGCAAAAGTGAGGATAAGCTACGGATAGCCATATTGCAAGACAAGCGACTGGTGGAGTTGCATCATGAAGAGATTTCAGATGCTTTTGCGGTAGGAGACATTTTTTTAGCAAGGGTTCACAAACTTGCACCAGGCTTAAATGCAGCATTTATTGACATAGGGCATGAGCGTGATTCGTTTTTGCACTATTTTGACTTGGGACCACAAGTACAAAGTATGATGCGGTATATAAAATCTGCAAATGCCGCTAAAAAAATCGAGGTCGCTGTATTAGAAAGCCTTAACCCTTTGCCTGATATAGACAAAAACGGAAAAATAGAGGATGTCCTTAAACTCAATCAGCAAATTGTGGTTCAAATTGCCAAAGAACCTATTTCTACAAAAGGACATCGTCTATCCAGTGAAATTTCGCTTCCAGGGCAGTATGTTGTATTAGTACCTTTCTCTAATGCCATTTCTGTTTCCAAAAAAATAGTAGCTGTAGAGGAGCGAAAACGTCTAAAGGTCTTAGCAGAAAGTATGCGTCCGAAAAATTTTGGCGTGATTGTACGTACTGCTGCTGAAGGTAAAGATGCCGCAATTTTAACCAAAGATATTCGTTCGGTATATGAAAAATGGCTGGGTATGGTGGGCAACTTGAATGGAATTAAAGCACCTGCAAGGATTCTTAGCGAACAAGACCGCACAACTTCTATTTTGCGAGATATGTTGAGCCAAGGTTTTGATGCGATTCACACAGACGACAACAAAGTGTATGAAGACATCAAGAATTATTTGCAAGTAAACCTACCCGATTATCTCAAAGGCTTAAAGTTGCATCAAGGCAAAGTTTCTGTGTTTACCCAATTTGGTTTAGAGAAACAAATTAAATCTTCGTTTGGCA
>JAAFHL010000580.1 GCA_013298365.1 Bacteroidota bacterium
TTTTTATGATTCTATTAGAAATAGTGTATTTTGCAGTAAAATTACACAAAGGTTTGGAGGTTTTTATGTTTTATTCAGAAAATTCTCTACCACCTATTTGGATAGTAATTATATATCGCTTATTTTTGAAAAAAGTACATCCTTTTAATACAGTTTTATGAAACGACTCATTATGTTTTACTTGTTCTTGTGCGTATCTGCTCAGATACTTTTCGCACAATTGAGCAATGCAGGAATTGTTCCTTCCGTAGAATGGCAGCATTGCCTTGGCGGAAGTGGTAGCGATAAAGTTATTTCTGCGCACACAACATTGAATAAAAGCAATGTTATTTTTGGAAACAGTAACTCTACATCTGGCGATGTAGTAGGCAATCATGGCGGCTATGATATATGGGTTGTAAGTGTAGATTCTATGGGAGGCATACAGTGGCAGGTTTGTTTGGGAGGCAGCGCAGATGAGGAATTACATAAGGTTTTTCCCCTTGCTAATGGGCATTATCGTTTGCTGGCAAGCACCCTTTCTAATAATGGCAATGTGTCTGGAAATCATGGAGGAAAAGATGCTTGGGTAGTAGAAATTGATGCTACAGGAAATATTGTTTCGCAGCTATGCTTGGGTGGGACAGGCACAGAAATAATGAAAGATGCCTTTATGAACAATGGCGATATGATTATTTTAGGAACAACGACTTCTAATGATGGCAATGTTTCGGGCAATCATGGCGGATTAGATAGATGGGCTGTTACTTTAGATTCAAGTGGAAACCTTGTGCAGCAAACTTGTATTGGGGGAAGCGGAGACGATGGCTTATTACAAGCCTTGATAGATAATGATGGAAATTATGTGATAGGGGGATTTTCTACTTCTACAGATGGGGATAATACAGGAAATTGGTATGGACAAAATGGCGGAAATGTAGGAATGGGTCCTTATTGGTTAGTATCATTAAATAGTAATTTAGCCCTGCAATGGAGTACAATGCCTGATACAGCCTACTATAATCTGCCTTCAGGTTGGGCTGGCTATACTCCCTATCAAGATTTTTTGGCAGTAGCCCCAGGTGGCGGTTTTTGGATGGTTTATATAAATGAATTTTCCCCTATTACAAGCTTGCCTGTATATTATTTCGTTAAACTATCTGCAACAGGAACAGTTGTCAGTACTCATCATCGCTTCTTAGAAGATTATGTAACAAACTTCTATACTATCCTTGTTTCTCAAAAATATATCATCACCAATACAGGCGGATTGATAGCCTATTCTCAAACCTATCATAGTAATACTTGTGCTTGTCAGTATGAGTATCATAGTTATGATGAATTTGATGCAAATGGAAATGTCATATATGATTGTTATACAGAAATAGGGACAAACCCTCTAAATCAGTATTATACGCAAACGGGTACCTGCCCGTCAGGTGGGGGGGATAATGGGATTGCAGGAATGGGCATTAACCCTACCCCTTTTATGGGCAGTCCTGCACCATTGTTTACCTATAATCCTAACACTTTTTATCAATATGTGCCTACAACCGCAGAGGGAGGATATACCTATACAGGAGAAACAAATCATAAAATTACTTCTACTCACCCACAAAATGGTACTTGGAGCAAGAGCCTTGGCGGAACATTGGTTCATTTAGCAGGTTTACATGGTACGCTTACGTCTGTGGCAACAACGCTTTCTACAAATACAAATGCAGTAGGTGGACATGGTAATGAGGAATATTGGGTAATCAATAGTGGTAATCCGAATAACGTTTTTGAGGGCATAGTATGGGTAGATGCTAATATCAATAATGTGCTTGATGCAGGAGAAGCGGCGGAAAATGTCATGGTTCAGACGGTTTTATCTACAAATGGCGTAAATCCTACGACTAATTTTTATGTAGGAACAGATAATAATGGCGAATATCGTATGCGTGTAGGTGCTACACATCTGAATGTTACGGTTCCATTTCCGCCTTTGTATTATACGGTCAATCCGCTTCAATACATAGATTCTTTTAGCCAAATCAACATGGTAAATAGCAATAATGACTTCAAACTCGCACCTACACCAAATATTCATGATTTGCACATTAGTGTAGTGAATTTGAATGACCCAAATCCTGGTTTTAATACGCCTTATCAAATTACGTATAAAAATGTAGGAACAACGGTTCAAACAGGATATGTTCGCTATGATTTAGACCCCATGATGACGTATGTAAGCGCAAATCCTGCACCTGATACCATTGCTACAGACCATCTTGCATGGAATTTCAGCAATTTACAGCCTTTACATTCAGGAAATATTAGCATGGTGTTGCATACAAATGTTAGCGCAACAGGAACACTCAATACTGTTACTTCCATATTTCCAATGGTAGGAGATTATGCCCCACAAAATAATCAATCTTTGGATAGTATTCCTATATTAGGTTCTTTCGACCCGAATGACATACAGGTTTCTACCCATCAAATAGATACAACTTTTGTCCAAAATAATGAATATCTTACTTATACCATTCGCTTCCAAAATACAGGAACAGATTCTGCGGTGAATGTAGTGGTAAAAAACATCTTTTCGCTGTATGCTTACAATAAAACATATCTTTCGAGCATAGATATATTAGGCGCGTCGCATCATTTTGAGTTAGATGCGCAAAATGATACGCTCCGTTTTATGTTTCCCAATATCATGCTGCCCGATAGCAATACAAGCGAAATCAATAGCCATGGTTTTGTGCAGTTTAGGATTCGCACAAATGAAAATTGGATAGCTTGTGATACTTTGCGTGCCTATTCTGATATTTTCTTCGATTTTAATCCGCCTGTAAGAACAAATACGGTCAAAACCATGCTGGAATATCCAAAGCCAATCGTTCTTGCAAATATGCCCCTCAATTTCTGTCAAGGTTCTATCCTTGTCTTAAC
>JAAFHL010000581.1 GCA_013298365.1 Bacteroidota bacterium
TCCCGCAGGGCCGGTAAAAGTAGTTGTACCACCCGCTCCTCCATTTCCCTGATACGCACCAGCCGTACCGCCAGCACCTACTGTTACCGTATAAACCTGTCCAGGTGTAACAGCCAATGTGCTTTGTGCGAAACCACCGCCGCCACCGCCACTTCCAACTCCTTGTTGCGTGCATGAAGAGTTCCCGCCGCCGCCGCCGCCGCCGCCACCCCAAGTCATAACGATTATAGACGTTACGCCTGCGGGTACGGTATAGGTACCAGAGGTATTAAATATTTGTGCAAAAAGTTGACTGGTCCACAGTCCTGTTAGGGAAAATAAGCCCAACAAAAATGCTGTCAAGCATAGCCGCCCATTTTTGCGCAACCCTGCTGCGCCAGATAGCAGCAGTGAAAGTAAGCGCGTTCGTTGTTCGAATAATGTTAATTTCATAAAAAAAAATAAATAAATAATAAAGAAAAAGCTGAGTAAACATTTACATCGTTTATACACTATGTTGATGTATAAAACCCTGCTGTCTCATACAATTATAGCCAAAAGTAAACAAAAAAATATACATGTAAAAAAAAGATTAAATTTGCCTTGTTTTTTCAAAACAGTTCATTTTAAATCCTCTTATTTTTACCCCAAAAAAAAGTATATAGTATGTTCATTTTCAATTCGTTAATATACGTATAGATAAATAATCCTGATACATTTTGACATTAATATGAAAAACAATGCAATAACAATCCCTTCATATTACCCATTTATGTAGTAGTTTAAATATGGCTGCATTTGTTTTTATTGCCTTTGGTTTCGTGATTAATGATATGTATTTTGCCCTAATGTAAAAAGCATATAAAGCCCGTATATATGCCGATAAATCCTATAAATTGACAGTCTAAGTAGTAAAATTGCGTAAAAATCTATTTTGGTATAAGTTTTGACAGTTCAAAGTGCTAATATAAGGGCTTTTTATCAAAAAGTCGGTATTAAATAACTAAAAACACAAAATACTACATATATAGATAGTATTTTACTTTGCTTCATTGCTCGCAGATTTTACAGTGAGCTATGTCAAACGGTAGCACTGATTGAACCGCAGATTTACGCAAATAAACCCCTAATTTGCGAAAATCTGCGCATTTTATCTCCGAAAATCTGCGTGAACCTAAATAATTACCTATATTTTGCGTATCTTTGCCCCTCAAAAAATAAATCAAACATCTATGCTTCCATTTATACTTGATATACAAGCAGTTGCCCTCAAAGGCATACAAGAACTCTTTGGGGTAGAAATCCCTGCCGAAACCTTGAATGTGCAAGAAACGCCTAAACAATTTGAAGGCGATTATACCATTGTTACTTTTCCTTTGGCAAAATTGAAACTCGGTGCGCCCCCACAAATTGCTGAAAAGTTGGGACAGTATTTTATCGCAAATGCTTCTTTTGTAGAGAGCTATGCGGTTGTACAAGGCTATCTCAACCTGCAATTATTCAACAATGAGTGGAAACGTTTTATTGTTGAGCATCAAGACATTGACCAAGATTCGCCTTTTTTCCAACTTGAAACAGGCAAAGGCAAAAAAATCATGATTGAATATTGCTCGCCAAATACCAATAAACCTTTGCATCTTGGGCATTTGCGGAACATGATTTTGGGCAATTCTGTAACTCGGCTTTTTGCGGCTTGTGGCTATGAGGCAATTCCTGTTTGTCTTTATAATGATAGAGGTACAGCGATTTGCAAGTCTATGTATGCTTGGCAAACGCTTTTTGCGGGCATTACACCCAAAAATTACGAAAAACATTTAGACAAAGGCGACAAACTCGTGGGGGATTGCTATGTGAGTTATGGCAAAATCGTAGAAGAGGAACTAATCACTCAGGGGCTGAATGTAGCAGAATTGTCGAAAGACGAGAAAAAAGCTGCCGAAAAAAACACAAAAGCAGCAAAAGCAGTAGAGGAAATGCTCTTAAAATGGGAAGCTGGCGACCCCGAAACTCGGGCGTTGTGGCAACAAATGAATAAGTGGGTGTATGTAGCAAATGCACAAACATTCAAACGTTTAGGGCTTCATTTTGAGAAGTTTTATTATGAATCTGATGTGTATGAGTTGGGCAGAGAAACCGTAACAAATGGCTTAGAAGCAGGCATTTTCTCCAAAGATGCGAATGAAAACTTAGGCATAGATTTGACAAATGATGGCTTAGATTTTAAAGTGTTGGTTCGTAAAAATGGCACTACCGTATATATGACACAAGACATTGGCACTGCTGACAAAAAATATGAGGAGTATGGCATGGAAAGGTCGGTGTATGTAGTAGGAAATGAGCAAGATTATCATTTCAAAGTCCTTTTTCTCATTATGAAAAAATTGGGTCGCTCCTACGCCGATGGCATGTATCATCTTTCGTATGGCATGGTGGACTTGCCCGATGGCAAAATGAAATCTCGGGAAGGCACAACGGTTGAGGCGGAAGATTTGCTTGATGAAGTCATTGCAACGGCAAAATCAGAGACTTTGGCGTTGGGCAAAACGGGCGACATGGGCATGACAGAAATTGATGAGTTGAGCCGTAAATTGGGTATAGGCGCACTTATTTACTTCCTTTCCAAAGTAGATACGCAAAAACGCATGATTTATGACCCAAAAGAGTCGGTAGATTTGCATGGCAATACAGGTCCTTTTATTCAATATGCTTATACTCGGACACAGAGTTTGCGCAAAGAAGCGGTAAATCATAACTTGCCTGAATTTACAATGGAATCTAAGATAGAGGAGCGCATTGCCCCTTCTGAAAGACATTTAATAAAACTGCTTTACAAATATCCTGAGATACTGCATACTGCGGCAGAAAGTTATAATCCTTCTATTATGGCAAATTATTTATATGATGTGGCAAAAGGTTATAATCGTTTTTATCATGA
>JAAFHL010000583.1 GCA_013298365.1 Bacteroidota bacterium
ATTTTATGGAAAAATGGCATCGTGCCGTAGAAAAAGAATATCCTAATTTGGGGGTTTTTGGAGAATGTTGGATGGAAACAACGAGTTCACAAGCGTTTTTTGCAAAAAATGAATTTAGAACGAAGCAAAAAGGCGTTTTGCCCACGACGATAGATTTCCAGTTTTATGCTGCTGCACAAAAAGCATTTACCGAAGATTTTGGTTGGGATACAGGTTTGATGCGTCTGTATTATATGTTGGTGCAAGATTTTATGTATAAAGATGCTTATCAAAATGTGCTTTTTCTAGATAATCATGATGTAGGTCGCTATGCTTCTACTGTTAAGAATGATGTGGCGAAAATGAAAATGGCTATGGCTTTAATGCTCACAACACGAGGCATTCCTTCTATTTATTATGGAACAGAAATCATGATGCAAAATGATTTTGATTGGGGCAATCATGACAAAGTAAGAGAAGAATTTCCTGGCGGTTGGGACGACCATCCTAAAAACAAATTTACTGCCGAAGGACGCAGCGAAAGTGAAAATGAAATATGGAATTATATTGCAAAAATTGCCAATTATCGCAAAGCACACACAGCCCTTCAAACAGGTAAATTGATACAATTTGTGCCTGAAAATGGAACATACATTTATTTTCGTTACAATGAAAACGAAAAATTTATGATTGTGCTAAATACAAACAAAGACGAAACAACTTTGGAAACGGCTCGTTTTGAGGAAATGTTAAAAGGCGTTTCCTCTGCCACAAATATCATTACAGACGAAACAACGAATAGTATTTCTGTTCTCAAATTGACAGGAAAATCTGCTTCTATTTGGGCATTGAAATGATGTGGGTTGTCGCAGATTTTCGCAGATAATGAAGTAGCTATTTGGGGAAATCTGCGAGAGTTAATGTAAGTTGCGTATTGTTTTCTATTGTACTGTGATTCTCCAGAATCGCAGGCTATATACAAAACATTGATGCTTAATGCTTCGCTTTTTTATGCGATTCTGGAGAATTGCAGTACGAACATCGTTTCATTGGCAGCTTATACTAATTTGTAATTTATAAATTTCCATAAAAGACGAAAATTTGTAGCTATTTACTTTCTATTTGTGTATTTTATGTGGTTTATGTTACATTTCAAATTATGGATAAAACTAAGGTATAAAATTTGCTTGTAGTAATATTTATTTATCAAATCTTGATGGGGTATTTTATCTATTAATATTAAGGCGATTATGAGCAAAATTTTACGAAACTTTATATATGCATTTGCCATGATTACGATGGGCATTTTTACAGGCTTCAAGTTAGAATCTGCTTTTCGCACAAATGCACAGGAGGACATTGATAAGGGAATTCGCAAATTAGAGCAAGCGATGTTTTTTATCGAAAAAAACTATGTAAAGCAACCTGAACACAATGTTATTGTAGATAATGCAATCAAAGGCATTATCGAAGGACTTGACCCTCATTCCTTTTATATCAGTGTAGATGAAATGAAGGGCGTAGATGAAAAAATGTCGGGAAGTTTTGAAGGTGTAGGTTTAGAATACAGTTTTGTAGAAGATACAATGTATATCGCAGACGTAATTGCAGGCGGTCCAAGTGATAGGGTAGGCTTGCGAGTAGGCGATAAGATTATAAGGGTAAATAGTGAGAATATTATTGGCAAAAACCTTAGTAGTGATATAGTTGCGGAAAAATTGCGGGGCGAAAAAGGCTCTGCTGTCTTATTATCTGTGAAACGTAAAGGCACACAACGCCCCTTAGAGTTCTCCGTAATAAGAGATAAAATTGCCATTCACAGTGTGGAATTTTCCTATATGATTACGCCTAAAATTGGCTATATCCGAATCTCAAGTTTTGCAGAAACAACGTATGATGAGTTTCTCGAACACCTTAAAAACTTGAAATCGGAAGGAATGCAGCAACTCATTTTGGATTTAAGAGATAATCGGTTTTATGACAATGGCAAATCGCATTGCCGATGAGTTTTTGATGGCAGGACAAAAGATTGTTTCTACAAATGGGCGCACACTCGAAAGTCAGCAAGAATATTATGCGACTTCTACCTTAAATGAGTTTGAAGAAGGTGCGTTAGTTGTGTTAATGGATTATGGTTCGGCTTCGGCAAGCGAAATACTTGCGGGCGCAATTCAAGATCATGATAGAGGTTTGATTGTAGGTGTTCGCTCTTTTGGCAAAGGTTTGGTGCAAGTGCAGAAAAAATTTGAAGATGGCTCTGCTATGCGCATTGTTATTTCTGAATACCACACGCCGAGTGGCAGATGTATTCAAAAACCTTACAACAAATCGCATGAAGCCTATCAGCAAGAAATAGAAGAACGTTTTGCATCAGGGGAAATTTATGACCCTTCAAAAGCACATTTTCCCGATTCGCTCAAATTCAAAACAGATGCAGGGCGGACGGTTTATGGTGGCGGTGGCATTTTTCCTGATTATTTTGTTGCAAATGATAGTTCTACAAATAGTGATTATTTGGTATCTTTGATTGAAAATGATATTTTCCGCCGTTTTGCCTACAATTATGTGGATCAATATGCCGCTATTCAAGACTTATATCCACATGCGGCACGCTTCAATTACGAATTTAAAGCAGATAAGGAATTACTACGTCAATTTGTAAAATTTGCGGTTAGTAAAAATGTATCCTTCAAAGAGAGAGATTATATCAAATCACTACCTGTGATTGAAACACAGGTAAAGGCTTACATTGGCAAACGTTTGTTTCAAGATGATGCTTATTATCCTGCTTTGCATGAAGGGGATATTGTGGTTCAAAAGGCAATAGAAGCTATGCCTAAGGCAGCAGAACTTGCAGAAAAATGGAGGGTTCTTTCTAATAGGAACACGAAGAAATAAGCATTTTTTTACACAAAAACAT
>JAAFHL010000582.1 GCA_013298365.1 Bacteroidota bacterium
TGTATAAACGGATAAGGAAAACTATTTTTCTCTATAAGCCATCTCTGCAACAGATTGCCCTACAGCTTTGAGCGTTTCTTTAGAAATAGATTGAATATTGTCTTGATGTGTATGCCAATGCTCAAAAAAACCGTAACCATCTTCCCCTTTACGGCGGTCTATCACATCAATCGAAGGCACTTTACCCAAAGTATTCATAAATAGATGGTCATCTACCAAACCAGGGCATTTTTCATAGCTAAAATAATTGCCATAGCCCAATTCATTCCCAATGCCCCATAATTTTTGCATGGTTGCACCTGCATATTGCAAAGAACCTTCGTCTTGTAGGAATTGCGCACCTATGCCGCCCACCATGTCCAAATTCACCCCATAATAGGCTTGATAATTGGCTTTATGTGGGTGCAAACCCCAATATTGTGAACCCAAGCAATAGGATTCGGCAGTTTGGTCGGACTTACCCCAATCTTCTGCGTCCCAAAGTATCAAATCTACCCCAACAGTCGGATTTTTTTGTTGAAACAAGCGAGCCATTTCTAACAAAACCGCCACGCCACTGCCCGCATCATTTGCCGCAGGAATTGGCTCTGTTTTACGCACACTGTCCTCATCTGCCCAAGGACGGCTATCCCAATGCGCCGAAAAAATAATTCTTTTACTGGCTTGTGGGTTATAAGAAGCAATGATATTTTGAATCGGAAGTTGCGTTTTGCGGTCATACGTACTGACAGTTGCAGATTGTACCATGACTTCTGCGCCATAGCTTTTGAATTTTTTCACCAACCAATCTGCACAGGTTTTATGCGATTTTGTACCTGTAACTCGAAACCCAAAAGAAAGTTGTTTTTCGATAAAAGTGTATGCGCTGTCTGCATTAAAAGCAGGTGCAAGCCTAACAGGAGCTTCGACAGGCTGCGTATTTTGGGGCGGCTGCGTATTTTGACTTTCTTCGCCGCAACTCCAAAAAGCCAAAGCAACGCAGCTAGCAAATAATATTTTTTTGTACATAAAATAAATATAAGATAGAAACATTATGCGTTTCTATTTCGCCACAAATTTAGCAGTAATTTATAGATTTTTGCGGAAAAATATCCGAAATTCGCTAAAAGGTTTAGAGTTTCTGAAAGACAAAAGGTTTAATTGTTCTATAAAAAAAACATATCTACTTTTTGTGTAATTTTGTATTTGATATGCTTGATTTTTATTTACATACATTTCCTAAAAACAAAACAAACAATATGTGTACTTTATTCTTCGCTCACAAAGCACATCCCAAATACAGGTTCATTCTCATTGGCAATCGAGATGAATTTTTGAATCGCCCTACACAAACAGCCCATCATTGGGCAGAAAAACCTGCTATTTTTGGGGGAAAAGACTTACAAGCGGGCGGTACATGGATGGCATTGCATCAAAAGGGGCGTTTTTCTACCCTCACAAATTACAGAGACCTCCAAAATCTGCGGAAAGATGCACCTTCAAGGGGTGATTTAGTGCTTAATTTCTTAGAAAAGGAAAGTTCTCCCTTTGATTATATGAAATCGCTGCAAACAGATGCACACTTATACAATGGTTACAATCTTTTGACCTATACAAAAGGAGAATTAGCCTATTTTTCCAATGTAGAAAATGAAGTAAAAAATGTAGGGGCTGGTATTTATGCAGTTAGCAATCATTTACTTGATACGCCTTGGTGCAAAGTGGCAGAAAATAAGCCTTTATTTGCAGAACTTATTCAGCAAAACGAGGATTTTCCCATAGAAAAAGCCTTTTCCTTGCTGCAAAATAGAACTACTTTTCCAGAAGAAAGACTTCCTAAAACGGGCATTCCACTTGAATGGGAAAAAATACTTTCCGCTTTATTTATCGTTTCGCCCAATTATGGTACAAGGGTTTCTACGGTTGTATTAGAAGATTATGCAGGAAATTGGTATATGGAAGAAAGAGCATATAGTATTGAAGATGATAATATTATAGAAACAAATCGAGCCATTTATCGCTAATCTCACGCAGACAGGCTTACTTTTACTGCTCCAAAGGATTGTACATAAAGGTGAGCATTAGCACAATCGTAATACCCAAAAAAACGATTGTCCATTTCAAAAAGAAAGGATAAACATCTTGTACATCTTTATAAATATCTTCATTGATGCTTGTTTTTTCCATCGCTGAAATCTCCGCAAAAATATTTTTGAGGGTTTTCGCATCTTCGGCACGATAAAATTTACCATTTGTGAGGTTTGCGATTTTTTCCAAACTCGCTTCATCTATGTCAGAAATAACTTTTTTGTCGCCCTCAAATGAGCTACGTATATATGACTTTTTGCCTATACCAATAGTGTAAATCTTGATATGATACATCGCAGCCAAACGAGCTGCGGTAATAGGGTCCATTTGTCCTCGATTATTTTCGCCATCTGTAAACAAAATCATCACTTTTGAGGGCGATTTACTGTCTCTCATGCGATTGATACCTACCGAAAGTGCCGAGCCTATGGCAGTACCTTGTTTGGGAATAATGTCGAAACGAATGTCTGCAATCATTTTTTGCAGCCAAGTATAATCCAAAGTCAAAGGCGCGTAACTGAACGCATCTTCTGCAAAAAGTACCATGCCCATTCTATCTCCATTTCTACCTTTTATAAAAGATATGGCATTTTCCTTGGCAACTTCTAATCTATTTGGGTCAAAATCACGCTCCTCCATGCTGCCACTTATGTCCATAACTAACATAATATCAATGCCTTCTGCATTTCTTTCTACTACTTGACTTGCTGTTTGTGGGCGAGCCAAAGCAAGTATCAAAGTAGCAAGCCCTAACATTTGAAAAATGAGCGGAAGATGCCGCAAAGTCGAAATATAAGCTTTCGGCGTTTTGAGTTTCGCAGGATTATAGCTGAGTCGGATG
>JAAFHL010000587.1 GCA_013298365.1 Bacteroidota bacterium
ACACTTTGTAATCTAAGCAATTTTTGGCTAATAACGCATTGAAGTCATTAGCCTCCAAAAAGTCGTCAATTTCAGGAATAGGCGTGATAAGCAACTCCTTTTTCCCATTTACAATTTCTTCTTTATACGTAATAACACCCTTACCTACAATGACTTTCATAATCGTAGTCAAGATAGGCATAGCCATGTTATTGTTGCTCAACAAAGTTAGCAGCTTTTGAGGTTCATCATTTTTTTGCGTAAACCAATTTATAACTTTCTCATCTCCCACAGAGCTTGTTTCAAGTTTGCCCAAAACAGGCTGTGCCTGATTCGCAGAAAAGGTCAAACTATCTATCCCTTTCCGCAAAACTTGTTTTGTTTTCTGTAAATTCGTGAGTTTTTTAGCCATTAGTATTTTATTCTTTGCCCATTAAATTCAAGCAAGCCCCTTGTTTTTATGCTACGAAATTCATTTGTATCTACATTTCCTATATGTATAAGAAAGTTGTTTTTTATAGAATATTTGAAGGAACTTCCTTCTTCACTTTTTCCTACTCTTTTCCCCAATCCTTTTTGCGCCCGCTTAATGAATCCTATTGTTCCATCTTTACGCACATACTTTATTGAGAAGCTGCCCTTTAGACTGCTTTCATCTATCTCTCTCAATACGCTTGCTATTCCTATCGCCATTTATCAATATTTTTCACAAAGAACTATTTAATATGCCTCAAAAAAAAACCCTTTTTTACATGTCTATTTATTGTTTAAATGTCTATATTTCATTTAGTTAGATTTTATTGGCATGGTATTACTATTTGTTTTTAAAATCGTAATTTCAAAAACGTGCGCCCTATGACATTTGGCGCAATGACGGGCATGAAAAATCCTGTTATATGAAAATGCAATTACTTTTTTTATCTCAATGAGAATCCGCTCCCTTTTTCTAATGGGACAAATTGAGATAATTTTCCCATGAGAATATAGTCGAAAGCATCGCTGTAATGGGTTTGTTTTTCGGGGGGCAGGTTTACATTACGCTCGCTTGATTTGTCTTTTTGGTAGTCATCTATGACAGGGCTGCTTTGGATTGAAAGGATTAAGTCTTTGCAAGACTCTTTGTTTATGCGGATTTTAGGGCATTTGTCTATTGTGTCAGATAAGATTTGATTAATGATAAAGTACTTTTTTGCGTGCTTAGGGTTTTGCTTGCCTTGTACTTTGTTTGTATAATTAATTCTGGCAGACTTTAACATATTTTCAACAATTACGTAGGAAGTCTCACTTTTATCCGACTTGTTATGACCTGTGTGGTCTCCGTATATGTTAATTCGGGTTTGATGCTTGCCGTATTTTTTGACAAAACGGGTTACTACCCTTTGGAGCAGATGCCCCGTTGTATCTGTGTCTGTAAGAGATAGACTGTTTTCAGCAAACATGTCTATAAACCTTAGCACATTATCATTGCCAAGTTGAGCGACTAACAAGCATGTTACCTTTGCACCAAAGTCGAAAGATATATCGAGGGGAGTCGATTTTTCGTAATCGGCTTTTGATACCCCAAATGTCAGGGCATTGGCTGTTTGCTTGATGTCTGATTGTGGCGTGTAACAATGCGTATCTGTGAAGGAGGGATAAAATCCGCCTGTAAGTATGGTAGTATGATAGTTCTCTATTTCTATCGCATACATTAAAGGGGACAGTATTTTTTTGAGGTTGTTGAAATAGCGATTGCCAAGCAGTCCTATATTGTCGTAACTTGTGCGGAGATAAAACATGTAATCTTCTGGGTTTTCTTGCGCCAATTTTTCATACTTAAAAATCCACTTACCCGATGCTGTCCAAGGCATTGTGCCTGTTAGATAGATGTTGTTGCCTAATGGATTGTCTAAGAAAGCTGTAGTTCGAGTTGCTATCATATAATCTTTTTCCACTTTTTCTTGATTCATATCCTGCACCTCGTCAAAGCAGCCGTAGTCAAAGTTTCCACCAAGGTTCAGTCCTGGTCGGTCCATTGACATCAATTCTATGTATGAGCCATTTATGAATGAAATAACATTTTTGCAGCTTTTTATCGGCTGCAAAGGTTGTTCAAAATGTAGGGGCGGCTGCTTACCAATTACATAATGCCCCTTGCCTGTGGTAGGGTTGTATTCCTGCAAGCCTATGCTGTTCCAAATTTTAATCATAGGCGGCAGGAACTTTGTGAATATTTGGGTATAAGTTCTACCCACTATATAGCCCCTACTACGTGCCATCTCTGTAAGGCAGCGATATAATAGGAGTGCCAGAATAGTTGTTTTGCCCCAGCCCCTACCCGCAATAAGCACTTTGATTAGGGCGGGGTGCGTGAAGAATTTAAACTGATAGTTATTAAGATTCATTTATGTAGGGAACATCAGTTAAAGGCGTGTTTGTATTCACATTGGTTACTACAACCAAGTGCGGCATTTTATCGCTTACTTCGTCTGTTTTTTCAAGCTCTTGATACTTTAAGCCTGTCATTTGAGATATGAGCTTGTAAGCCTCCATTTCAGTAACCTTGTCGCCTTCTTCAATACACTTTTCAGCTATGTTAAAAAGTCGGTTCACCATCAAGGCTCGTGTGCTTGCTTTGGTAAAGCCATAAACGTCGGCAAAGAGTGATCGGCACTCCCTAACAACCAAATAGCTGTGAGATTTGGATAAATTATATTTTTCGGCTACAAGATTTACTACTTTTTCAGGGGATTTCCCTGACAATAGTTCTATGTTTGCAAACTCATATTGCTCATATTTTTCCTTCAAAGGCGCAGGTAGTTTATCTTCTTTTCCGCGAAAAACGTAGTGTTTTATTTTATCAAACTTTGTTTTTTTGGGCAAAGTAT
>JAAFHL010000584.1:0-1165 GCA_013298365.1 Bacteroidota bacterium
TTCGTATGTTTGATAAGTTTTGCCATATTTGCTACACAATCTTTCTCCCAAGACCAACAAGATTTTGGCATCATTTCGCAAGTAAATATACAAAAACGTTTTGCAAACGGCTTTGGCATTTCGGGCGCAATGCGCACACAATGGCAAAATAATGCCAGAGAGTTTTCCCGCATTTTTGGCGATTTAGGGGCTTTTTATGCCTTAAATGAAAAATGGGAAATAGGGGGTGGCTTTCGTTTGATTGAAAACAAAAAAACAAACAATCTCTTTGAAGATGAGTCTCGTTTTTATGCGGATATTTCTTATCAGACCGACATCAACGATAAAATTTCTATCACTTTACGCACCAAAATACAACGCAGTTATTTCAATTTGGATAGAAAAGAAGTAACCGCCCTCACAGATACTCGTTTGCGCAATCGGGTACAACTTAGTTATCAATACAACTGGTATTCAAGTATTTATGCTTCTGCGGAACTTTTCACGCCATTAGATGAAACGCTTCGCTATCCGTTCAATCAGTTCCGAACTTATATGGGTTATCAATATCGGATTACCCGAAATCATAGAGTAGGCATTTATTATCGCTATCAAAAACCTTTGTGGCAGCATCCTGCAATTACTCGACATATTTTGGGCGTAGAATATGCGTTTAAGTTGTAGAAAAGTGTTACCTTTGTCTCGCAGATTTGCGCAAATTAACCACAGATTTTCACAGATATTATTTTTCTCCGAAAATCTGCGTTTTTATATCTGCGCTAATCTGCGAGAAACAAAAAAGATATGTCTATTTCCGAAAAATTACAATCCGTTATCCGAAATGTCCCAAATTTCCCCATTGAAGGCGTAAATTTTAAAGATATTTCCACTATTTTTCTATATCCTGAAATTGTGGCTGAAAGTGCAACGGCATTATCTGCGCATTGGGAAGGCAAAGGGGCTACCAAAATATTGGCAATAGACAGTCGTGGATTTTTGTTTGCTCCACAAATGGCATGTAATCTTAATGTAGGTTTAGTGTTAGTTCGCAAAAAAGGTAAGATTCCCCCCCCAACTATTGAGAAGTCTTATCAGTTAGAGTATGGAAATGCTACGATTGAGGTGTATGCAGAAGCCATACAGCCTGGCGATAAGGTCATTATACATGATGACTTGTTGGCTACGG
>JAAFHL010000584.1:1175-2884 GCA_013298365.1 Bacteroidota bacterium
GCAGCGCAATTAGCGCAACAGCTTGGTGCTGAGGTCATTGGTTTTAGTTTTTTGATAGGTTTGGATTTTCTGGGCGGCGAAGAAAAATTAAAGCCTATTTCTGAAAATATACATATGATTGTAAATTACTCGTAGTGCTTATTTTTTCTCAACCGTTACGAAGGTCTGCGACCGTTCGTAAGGTTGGAAAATAGATTATTGTGCAATGCTGGATTTTATTCATAAGAACATATTATTTTTATCATAAAATTTCTTTTTATGCAACAACTGATTGTCAAACACTTTGGTCCGATTGAATATGCTGAAATAGAAATCAAAGATTTGATGATTTTTATTGGTCCGCAAGCAAGTGGCAAAAGTACGCTGGCTAAGTTGGTGTATTTTTATAAGAAGGTAATTGAAAGATTGGCAACGTCTTCAATAGATTTGAGAAAAAACATCGGTTATAGTGGAGAGAATTTTTCAGCATTATTGACATTTGATTTATCAGACATATTTAATTTAGGTAATTATGATGAAGGACAATATTTTTTAGGAGGCAATACAGAGCTTACGTTTTTTTATCTTGAAAATCATATTCGGATATTATTTACAGAAAAAGAAAATGATTCAGTAGAAGCAACAGTTAATTTAAGTGAGAGATTCATAGAATTTTTTGACAAGATTGATAATTTAAAAAGTATTAGCAATTCTGATTTACTACAATCAAAACAAATAGAAGTTAGTCAATTCCTGAAAAATTTTGGGTTTCAAGATGCTTTTGAAAATGGAATCTACATTCCCGCAGGAAGAATCCTTTTTTCTACCTTTGCAGAAGATTTACTAAGTATCAAATTTCAGCATCTCAATAATTTAGAATATTTTATAAAAGAATATGTAAATGAGGCAAATACGCAAAAACAGAACGCAAGATTAACGCATAAAGACAGCATTTTAGCAGCAAAAAAGAAAAACAAAACGGACGAAAAGCAAACTTATTTTGCCGAAATTGCACAAGAAATTATAGAACACAAAATCCTAAAAGGGAAATATCAATACAAAGATGCTACGGAAAAAATATTTTTTGAGAAAGAAAAATTCATTCCTTTTCGATATGCTTCTTCGGGGCAACAAGAGGTAAATTGGATTGCATCTTGCTTGTTTTCAATGATTTTGAAAAACGAAAGCCGTTTTTTAGTCATAGAAGAACCCGAAGCACATTTGTATCCTACGGGGCAAAAAGCAATTGTGGAGTTGATGGGTTTAACTTTGAACGCAACAAAAAGTCCTATTTTGCTCACAACGCACAGCCCTTATATTCTTACCGCTTTTGACAATTTGATTCAGGCAAAAGAAGTGAGTAAACTGGGCAATGTAGATGCCGAAACATTGGCAAAAGAAATAGACATTCCGCAAGCATGTTGGATAGATTTTGAGCGTGTGGGCGTGTTCTATATGGCTGATGGAAAAGTGGAAGACATCATGGATTATGAACGAAAAGCGATTGGCGCAAACAAAATAGATGATGTTTCCGAAGAATTAGGACGAGTGTTTGATACCTTACTTCATTATAAATACAAAGATGCTTGAACATATTAGCAAAATACATGGTTTTCTTGGCGGAAATATAAAACATTATAGTTCAAAAACTTCCGTTTCAGAGAAAGGAAAAACGTTTAGAATTGAGTTTGCCGCAGATATAGACAGAGAAAAAGAAAAAATATGTTGTA
>JAAFHL010000585.1 GCA_013298365.1 Bacteroidota bacterium
TACTTTTGTGGAGAAGTTGGAAAAAGAAGTAAGGGAGATGGCAGAATTAGCGGTTTTTTTGCCTATTTCTCAATATAAAAGCAGCGATATTACTGAAATTCGGAAGGAAAGGCTCAATCGTCTGTCGCAATTGACTTGGCAAGTCAAATATTTGGCTTGTTTTCTGACCATTATCGAAAATAGGTTTCCTTTATTAGACAAATCTATGCCCGAAAGGGTCAAATTTTATGCTACCGCTTATAATAGAGGTTTTTTTGTTTCGGAAGCAGAGATTTTGAAGTGGACAAAAAAAGCAAATTTTCCTGATGTAGAACATGCTTCGGGAAAGCTGTATATATATGGCGAAATTGCGGCTTATTTTTATCTACATACAAATTGATATAAGATAAAAACTGTGTAATCAAATGAAAATTTTTACTTTTTCTCGCTTATATTTTCCTGCATCTTTGCATTATAAAGCGTATAGGAAAGTAACGGTTTTCATGCTTCGCCCCCCACAGGTAGGGTTATATCTTTGGGGGGCAATTTTTTTTTGGAAAAAAGTGTGTATAGAAAAGTCGTACAAGTATAATGCTTGTACGACTTTATTTTTTTGCGCTAAAAATGCCTTGTTAGAATAAATAACTAATGTCTAATGCCATATAGTCATATCTTTGACGAAGTTCTGACGGATTGATGATGTTTCCATTTGTTTCAAATCCTTTGAGGATTCTCGCATTTGTCATACCTTTGTGATAGCTTACGCCCAAATCAAAAGTACCTACTTTTGCCACATTCCACTCTACCCCTAAACCAAATAATAAAGATGCACCCAAAGGTTGCGCCCATTTTGTAGAGTATTTGAAGGTTGAAGGATAATTTTCGGTTTTGATTTTTTGACCTATTACATTTAAGTCAAGGCTTCCACCCGCTAAACCTCTGATTCTTAACCCAAGTGCTTCTGAACCAATCGGCTTTGAGCGGAGACGCAAAGCAATCGGAATTTCTAAGGTAGAGACTTTTCTGTTTTCTTTGCTATTGTCGCCAAATAAGCCTTTTTGAATGTAGCCTTTATCTACGATATGCAAACCTGTTTGAATCCCAAAATTTTCTTGAAGGTTATAAATAACCGTCAAACCATACGAAAGCCCGAGTCTTGCGCTTGTGCTTATGCTATCCGGCAATACATAGTCAGCTTTTGTAGAATCTTTCGTATTTGCCCAACTTACGACAGGACTAAGACGCAATCCAAACTGAATTTTGTTTTGTGCCGAAAGCGAAACGGCGATAAGTGTGCAACAGATGGTAATAAATAATTTTTTCATAAAAAATAATTGTTATTAATAGTTGAATGTAAAATAGATGAGTCGAGAGAAAAAATGCCTTAAATTCTCTCTAAGACGTAAAATAAGGTAAAAATGTCTCACAGACCAAGAAAATAAATGAGATTTTATTTTTCATCTAATCTTTGGGG
Organism: Bacteroidota bacterium; assembly: GCA_013298365.1. GTDB lineage: Bacteria > Bacteroidota > Bacteroidia > J057 > J057 > JAAFHL01. The sequence continues at coordinate 1,454 of JAAFHL010000585.1, forward strand.
TAAATAAATATCTTAAATGCAGGAAAATCTTAATAGAAAAATGTACATTTCCTAATATTTCCCTATCTTTGTCTTTCAAATCATACATATATAACAAGCAATAACATGTTAAACCGTACAATTCCACCTATTGGCAAAGCCTTTCAGAACATTCCCTTGCCAAATTTTACCCTTGCGCATCTCTCAAATGGCGTTCCTGTCTATATGATTCAATATGGAACAGTGGAAATGTGTGAGGTGCAAGCGATATTTAAAGCGGGCGGAGGTTATGGCGATAAGGTAGGCGTATCCGATTTTACGCCTCGCAATATGTCCGAAGGCACAAAGCATTTCACTTCTTTGGCTTTTTCACAAGCATTAGACAATTATGGGGCATTTTTAGAATATGAGGAGGGGAATGAGTTTGTTTCTTTCAATCTCACAACCTTGAGTCATCTGCTGGGCAAAACCTTGCCTTTGATGCAAGAATGTTTGGTGAATCCTATTTTTCCTGAAACAGAATGGGAAAAACTCAAAAGCAGAACTTTGCAAAAATTGCAGGTGAGCCAAAAACAAACTTCCTATATTGCAAGTTGCACATTTCCCAAACATATATTTGGTGAAGGACATGGCTATGCAACAACAACAGATATACCTGAAATTCAAGCGATTGAAAGAAATGATTTGTTTGCTTATCATCAAAAATACTTTCATGCAGGTAATTTGACATTTGCGGTAACAGGTCGTTTTGATGAGATAGACCTGATACGCACTTTAGATGCGCAATTTGGCTCTCTGCCTATTTTGGCAAAAAATGAAGAAATATCCTCTACAACCTTGCCGATTCATACAAGTGCAGGTGGTCGCTATCATGTTGAAGTAGAAGGCGGCGTTCAATCTTCGATTCGAGTAGGGCATTTGGGTTTTTCTCGTTTGCACCCAGATTATGACAAAATGGAATTGGTCAATACGATTTTGGGTGGCTATTTTGGTTCTCGTTTGATGAAAAATATTCGGGAAGATAAGGGTTATACGTATGGCATTTATTCGGGCTGGGGCAGCTATTTGAATGCGGGCGTTTTCTCGGTGCAATGTGATGTTGGTAACGAATATATTGAAGATACGATTTTTCAGATAAAAAAAGAAATAAATTTGTTGATTACGAATGGGGGGACAGCTCAAGAACTGGATTTGGTGAGAAATTATAAGCTTGGACAAAGCATTAATCAGCGTGAAACGCCAACTCAAATCAACAAGACTTTGCGTTTTTCTTTGGTGTATGGGATTTCTTTTGCGGAATTAGACCAAAAATATCAGAATTTCAACTTACTCAAACCCGAAGATATTTCGGCACTTGCTGCACAATACATACAGCCCGAAAAGCTGATAGAAGTGGTGTGTGGGAGTAAGTAACTCAAAACACTTATATAGGGTAGTGAAAAT
>JAAFHL010000586.1 GCA_013298365.1 Bacteroidota bacterium
TAATTGGACAATTTACATAAAAGCGAATTTCGGGCAGTGCTAAAAAAAGTGTGTGATGCTGAAAAATAACATCTTTCTGTACATCAGCGATGGAAAAAAAAGTTTCATAAATTTTTTCTTCAGGAAAAAACAAAGATATTCCATCTCTTTTAGGGAAATTCATTCCAAAGATAGCTTTTATGATGATTTCTTTTTCCGCCATCAAAGTAATGATTCCCATTTGACATTCACAAATATCTGCTGCTAATTCCACCAAATTTGCATACGCATCTTGTGACACCTTATTGCTAAGGTGCCACGAATCTGGGTTTTTTGCCGTATTTTCAAGTATTTGCGTAAATTTCATTCAAATTGTAATCAACGTAATATACGTGTGTAGATGAACTAAGCAAATATTACGCCTATTTTGAGTTTACAACTGAAAAATATACTTTGGAACTGTCGTATTCATTTATTGTAGTCCTTCTATGACGTGTGCTGCAATGTAAGCTATTTGTTCTTCTGTAAGCTCTGTGTGCATGGGCAAACTAATTACTTGCGCTGTAAGTTCTTCTGTATGAGGCATGTTACCTTCTTTATAGCCATAGCAGGTATAAGCTGTTTGCAGGTGTGAAGGCACAGGATAATAAATCATTGCAGGAACATTTTTGCTGTCCAAAAATGCTTTTAAGGCATCTCTTTTTTCTCTGCCTGCCAATACTTTTAAGGTATATTGATGAAAAACATGCCTGCCATTTGCTGCACAAAAAGGCGTAACAAGCTCCAAAACTTGGGCAAAATGTGCATCATATCTGCTTGCAGCCCAACGGCGTGCCGTATTATATTCGTCCAAATGTGTGAGTTTTATATCTAAAATCGCTGCTTGAATAGCGTCTAAACGACTATTTACCCCGATAGAATCGTGATAATAGCGTGTTTTTTGACCATGATTGCAAATCATTCTAATGCTTTCTGCCAAAGCCGCATCATTTGTAAAAATAGCCCCACCATCGCCATACGCACCCAAATTTTTACTTGGATAAAAAGAAGTACAACCTATGTGTCCGATACTGCCTACTTTTTTCTTTGTCCCATCAGAAAAAGTGTAATCTGCACCAATCGCTTGTGCTGCATCTTCTATCACCGCCAAATCATGTTGCTGTGCAACCTCCATAATTGCCTCCATATCAGCCGATTGTCCATACAAATGAACAGGAATAATGGCTTTTGTTTTAGCCGTTATTTTTTTCTGCAAATCGGCAACATCTATATTAAAAGTATCTACATGTACTTCTACAAAAACGGGAACAAGTTGTAGTAAGGCAATAACTTCAACTGTGGCAATATAGGTAAAAGAAGGCGTTAGCACTTCGTCGCCAGGCTTGCAGCCGATAGCCATAAGCGCAACTTGCAAGGCATCAGTTCCATTTGCGCAGGCAATTGTGTGTGCTGCACCTACATACTTCCCCAAGTTTTGCTCAAATTGTTTTACGGCTGCTCCGCCAATGTAAAATCCTTTTTCCAATAGCCCTGCAATAGCGGCATCTACTTCTGTTTTGATTTTTTGATACTGCCCAACAGTATCTACCATTTTAATGTTCATGTTATGACGTAAAAAATGCTTTTCGATAGGAATTTGTATCGAAAAGCAGGAATATATTTTGGTTGAAATTATTTAACACGAGCAAAAATTTCTGTTTTTCCGAGCAAAGAAAAGCCCATAAAACCACGTACTTTCAAGATATCTTTGCCCTCTAACCACAAACTGCAACTATATGAGTAGCCCGAACGAGCATCATAAACCGTTCCATTTTCGTAGGTATGTTCGGTAGCGTTATAGGTCATATTTTTGAAAATATCTACGCCTACAATGCGATTTGAGCGCATAGAAACGGTCGGATTTTCAGAATCCAATTTTGGTTGTCCTGGTTTATCATCAGCACTCCATACCAATTTGCCAAAAAACTTGTTATCTTTTTTATAAAACTTTAAATGTCCACGCTTATCAGGCGACCACCAAGTTCCCAAAATATCATCAGGAAGGTATTGATATTCAATGGTTTGATTTTTTTTCTTTTCTTTTGGGAAGAAAGAAAAATTTGGGTTTTCAGTAGGCACAGCCACTGCTACCATTGCAAAAGTAAGAAGCAAGCAGAAAATAAGCAATCTGTTAAGCATAATAAATAGTATGATAATAAAAGTATGACAAATATAGGATTATTTTTTTAGAAAAAAGATTTTTCAGTAGATATTTTACCTATTTAGCATCACTCATAAATAAATAAGATGTCTTGGTGCTAATTCTACTTGGCTTTGTTGAGGCTTAGCTCAGGTGTCATTGCGAGCGAGTGAACGAATGAAAAATTGCGAAACGAAGTGTAGCAATTTTGAATGAGTGAACGAGCGAAGCAATCCCACGTGGGTGTAATGAATGCTTTTGATACTGCTACGTAAGATTGCTTCGCTCATTCGTTAAAAAATTTTGGGCTAAAGCCTTCAAAATTTTTTAACTCATTCCCTCGCAATGACACACTTAATTCATTAGTTTTCAACCTGACAAAGTAGAACTAAGTAGTTGATTGTAATTATAAGGTGTCATTGTCTCTTTTTCCCGAAAAATCTTTGGCAAAATCATCTACACGATAAATTTTGCTTGAAATAATGTATTTTTCTTTGCAAGGAAAGCTATAGCCAAATAGTTTTATACAAGGAAAACTATAGCCTGTTGCCTCTTGCGGAAAGGTCTCATCAAGTTCATAACTCCAATCTTTTTCTACAAACAAGGCATTGCTATCATATTCCAGAATATCTCCTGTAAAAACCCAATTTTGATAGCGCATTTTTTTATTTTCGAGCTTTCCATCTTTGAATTTTTCGTCGCCATATA
>JAAFHL010000588.1 GCA_013298365.1 Bacteroidota bacterium
TTGTTTGTGAAGGAGATGAAGCAGGCGGCGCATTCAAAATTGCTGAACAGATAAAAGGGAAAGTAGATTTTGATACCCGAGTTGTCATTTTGGGACACGTTCAGCGTGGTGGCGCACCATCTTGTAGAGACAGAGTACTCGCTGCTCGTATGGGAATGGGCGCAGTAGAAACCTTACGCACAGGCACAAAAGGCGTAATGATTGGCATCAGAAATGGAGAAATTGCCCTTACACAAATGGAGAAAGCCATCAAACATCATCAAAATATTAATCCAGAATTGTTACGAATGATTGACATTCTTAGTAGATAATGATTAAATTTGCACTAAAACATGGCAGGATTTAAAAGCCTGCCATGTTTTTTGAGTTAAAAAATCATAAACATATCCACTTCTTATGCTTAAATTAGCGGCATTTCCGTCAATTTATCAACACCAAGCACAAGTGCTTCAAATTCATTTTCACTCAAAGTTGCCCCTAAGCGTTCAGTAATGTCTTTGAGTTGCTCTATGTATTTGTTATAAATTTCCTCGCCTTTTTTGCTCACCTCCAAATATACAACTCGTCGGTCTTCCTTAGAAGCAACTCTTTTAAGTAGTTTGTGGTTTTCTGCCTTGTCAATGATGGTAGTAAGCGTACTCAATTTGATATAAAAATTATCGGCAACATCTTTCATTTTTTGATGTCCGTTTTTTAATACAAATTGAATGAGTTCCATTTCCAAGTAGGAAACATCAAATTTAGTTTCAACCTCATGCTGATGTCTTCTGAACAAGTCTTGAAGTAACATTAGATTCTTGGCGGTTCTCTCAATACTGGTTTCCATAATAATATGTAGTTAAAAATTGTGTGTTGAAATATGTAAAAGAAGTCAAATAAATACAATTATTGAATCGAAAGATTCTTCAAAAGATATTTTTTCCTATTGTGTCTTTGCCATTATTTGCTGCCTTAACAACAAAAATAATTCTGTTTCGGTTTCCAAAAATACGATATAATTAGCTTTCTTATTATATTAAATACAAAAACCACATTATTATGTAAATCGTGATATTTATGTAGTGTGATTAATAATAGATATATAAAAAACTAATAATCAATTATTTAAAAACAATAAAAATATTTTTATTTTAATTTATTCTAATATCCAAACATATTATACTTAAAATATCTAAAAAAGTGTTTATATTCATACACTACATAACACCCTACATAAAACAGTATAATTTGTAATATGGTATTTTTGGAATAAAAAAAAATAAACTTATATTCTCATTTTTTTTATTCCGATAAAAATAAAATTCACAAATAAAATATCCTCAATATACGTATATATGACGGAAAAAGGCTATTTATATACAGCCAAAATGCGTACATATTTATGTAGAAAAACTAATATTTATATCATGAAACATTTTATCATCATTTACTGTCTTATTTTTTGCTCATTTTCACTTGTAGCACAAGCATTTGAGCCGAGTTATGGCACAAAACTCAAATACAAAGTCTGGCGTGTTACAGCAGCGGGTTCAGAAGAATACCTGTTAAAGGTAACTGTTATAGATTTTCTGCCACCTTTTGGCGAAAATCGCATAGAATTTGATTTCTCAACCTCCGCAAAGCAGGCAACACAGGGGAAAATTATTATGAAACCCAAAGCGGTTGCCAAAGGAAAATACGATAATCGAGATTTTGTGGCAGGCGAAAAAATTTTTGCAGACGAAACCGCATTATGGATTAGCCGAAGCATGTATCAAAGTCTCACAAATACGGGTTTCTTTCTTTGGGGCGAAAAAGGAAACATGAAATATGACAAACCCGAAGAAAAAAAATATCCCCTCAAATTTAATGATATAGCTACTGAATGGGACGTTACAAATGTGTCTTGGGAAAAAAGTAGAATAGCTTTTAAGATGAGTATTCTTAATGATGCCAACAATCCCCTTATTATGAGCTTTGATTCCAAAGATTCCTATAATAATATTTATAAAATCCGTTTGATTGAAGCATCTACGATTAAATAATAATTGCTACCTTTGTCTCGCAGATTTTCGCTGATGCAAGCACAGATTAACGCAGATAGAGATTTATTTTCATTTGCGAAAATCTGCGCTTCAATCTGCGCTCATCTGCGAGAAACTAACATTTTTTTTATGCACAATCTACTAAAAGGAAAAACAGGAATTATATTTGGCGCAATGGATAGCAGTTCTATTGCCTGGAAGGTAGCAGAAAGAGCGCACGCAGAAGGCGCAAATATTATTCTTTCTAACGTACCTGTTGCCATTAGAATGGGAACAATCAAGGAGCTTGCCGACAAAATTGGGGCGGAAATTGTACCTGCCGATGCTTCTTCTGTCGAAGACTTAAACAAAGTGCTTGATGTGGCACAAGAAAAATTTGGAAAAGTAGATTTTGTACTACATTCTATTGGTATGTCGCTCAATGTGCGCAAAAAAAGAGAATATACCAATCTTAACTACGATTTTTTACAAAAAACGTATGATATTTCTGCCATTTCCTTCCATAAGCTCATGCAATTGCTCTATCAAAGGGATTTGATGAATGATTGGGGTTCTATTTTGGCATTGAGTTATATCGCTGCACAACGCACATTTGGTGAATACAATGATATGGCAGAAGCAAAAGCGTTGTTAGAATCATACGCACGCAGTTTTGGCTATCATTTTGGCATCAAAAATAAGGTGCGTGTAAACACGATTTCGCAATCCCCTACCCCTACAACTGCAGGTTCTGGCGTAAGTGGTTTTGACAAAATGTTGAACTATGGCGAAAAAATGTCGCCACTTGGCAATGCAACAGCAGATGAA
>JAAFHL010000589.1 GCA_013298365.1 Bacteroidota bacterium
ACTCTCAATGCTCCACTTTCAACTTAAAAAAACTATGTCAAAAAAAATCATCATGGGCGTGGACCCAGGCACCACAATTACAGGTTACGGTTTGTTATCTTGCGAAGGTAAACAAATGAAACTACTAACTTACGGCGTAATTCGGCTTGGTAAGCTGAAAGACGTTACACACGCTCAAAAACTAAAAAAAATATATGATAGAATTTCAGGTTTAGTAGCCGAATACAAACCAGACGAATTTGCCATAGAAGCTCCCTTTATGGGACAAAATATACAATCTATGTTCAAATTGGGACGTGCGCAAGGCGTAGCAATCGCAGCAGCTTTGGCAAATGATATTCCTGTTGCTGAATATGCCCCCAAAAAAATAAAAATGGCAGTTGCTGGAAATGGAAGTGCCTCTAAAGAGCAAGTTACGAGGATGTTAGAGACTTTGCTCAAATTTGAATATGATGAAGATGTCTTAGACGCTTCTGATGGTTTGGCAGTGGCAGTATGTCATTTTTTTCAAATATCTTCTGCTATTCCTACCACAAAAGGCAAAGGTTGGGACAGTTTTTTGGCAAATAATCCTGATAAAATCATTAAAAGATAGGAGATTCACTTTTTGCATAAAAGTAGGATTTTCTTACATAGATATTTGTGTTTTTTTTGCATTTGTTAAGCGTTTGGCATTATTTATGAAACAAATGATTTAGCATAACCATTCTATTTATTATAAAATCCTAAACCAAGGACTTTCAGACACAATGCACTATCTCATATCATTTTGGCAATTTTTAAGCAATATTGGCACAAATCCTACCCAAAGTATCAGCATATTTGAGGATATCAGAAGTACGAATCGGGTTAGCATTATCAATACTTTCCTAACCATACAGGGCGGCTTATTTGTGTATTATATTATGCCGAATCAAAGTATTCATCTGCCGATTATTTTTTCAGGTTTCTGTTACTTAATTCCATTGTTCTTCAATTATTTAGGGAAACATTTATGGGCAAAAATGCTTCCTTCCTTAATAGCTATTTTCAGTGTATTTTATGTGGCATCTGTTTTGGGTCCTGAAAGCAATGTTCATACCTTATACACCATCATTATCGTTGGCACAATGATGTCGCATACTGAAAGTTCTCGAAAAGTACAACTTACCCTTGTTTCTATTCCCATAATATTAACCATTATTCTATTTGTAACCAATTTTTCTTTATTTAAAAGTGATATCGTTATTTCAATAGAAACCAAGCATAAAATTGCCTATGATGTGTTCTTTATCAATCTTATAAGCTCAATTATCATTACCTATTTCTACCTTTATAAAACCCAAATTTTTAAAGAAAGTATCAAACGTTCTCAAGATGAAACAACTGAAAAATATATAGAATTACAAAAAGTAAATCAAGAAATGGACAGGTTTGTGTATAGCGTTTCACACGATTTACGTGCGCCAATCGTCTCTTCTTTGGGTTTGATAGGGATTGCATTACAAGAAGATGAGGCAGAAAAAATAAAATACTACCTTGGTTTACAAGAAAAAAGCCTCTGGAAATTGGAGAAATTTATTGGTGAAATTCTCACCTATTCTCGCAATAATCGTATGGAGTTACAAATTGAAAATGTGGATATTCAAGAACTTATTCAAGATATTTTAGAAAGTCAAAATTTAGCATTGGAACAACCGTCTATCAAGGCGCAAATCGAATTTCAATTAAATAGCCCCGTTTATACAGATGCTCAAAGGTTAAGGGCTGTACTCAATAACCTTATTTCCAATGCTGTACGTTATAGAAATAAAAATAGCATTCAATCTTTTGTCCATATTGGGGTAGATAGTAATCAAGAACGTATTTTAATTAAAATTATGGATAACGGCTTAGGCATTGGTGCAGAACATTTACCCAAAATTTTTGAGATGTTTTATCGTGGGAACACTCGCTCCGAAGGCTCAGGCTTGGGTTTATACATTGTACAAGAAGTCATTCAGAAGTTAAGCGGTAAAATATCCGTAAGTTCTGTCTTAGACGAAGGTACAACCTTCGAGATAGAAATCCCTAATGTGAATAATGCGGATTTAACCCTTTTTTAGTATTTTAAATATATTTTTATAACAAAATGATTACTCATAAAATCGGAAATTCGGCAAAAATAAAAGTAAATTTAGTTGCCTTTTTGTCGGTTTTGAAAAATAAAGGATTATTTTTGCGGCATCTTTCAGCCTATTATCTCGTATATTTGTAGATAATTTCTTAGGCAAAAACAAATGCGCATACCTAAATAATATCGTTATTAATGGAAAAATACGTTGCACAACTGATAGCGGACATCATTGCTGCCAAAAACAATGTTCCTTTGCCGCTAGACCCTTCTCTTATAGACGAAGAAAGGTATCCTATTCCCTATTTGTACGAATTGGAAAATAGCCTTCCACAGAAAATGTCTGCCTTATTTGGCTTAGAAAAAGAACAATTCCCCCCCGCCGAAAGGCTCACAGAAGCACAAATAGAAAGCCTTGTAGATGCCATGATAGACTTGTGGGCGGCTTTTAATTTTGCTTTTGACCCTATCGAAGAAGTGCCTACACATTTTGCTTATAACTTAATCGTAAATGAGTTAGATGAAGAACATACCTATATTAGCGAAGGTGCTTGCCATATAGATTTTTGTACAGGAGACGCAGAAGGCTGCGCACTCGGCGAATATTGCTACTGCCTACAACATCAAGACGAATGGGAAAAAGACTATGAAGCATGGGAAAACAGAAGCGAGGAAGAAAAACAGGCTTCTTTGGACGAATTTCATCGAAAAATCGCCGAAAAC
>JAAFHL010000059.1 GCA_013298365.1 Bacteroidota bacterium
TCTTCGTTTAAAATGCCTTCTGTAATTAAGTAATTTTCATAATTTTTAACGGGGTCTTTTTTCTCCCACATCTCAAATAAATATTGTGGCACATATTTCACACCCGAAGCCTCTTCATGCCCACGCATACGAAAAGTCATACATTCCAAAATGATAGGTTTGCGGTCTTCTCGCATTTGCGCAGCCAAATCGCTCACAGCATGATACACTTCCAAAATATTATTGCCATCTATGGCTACCCCCTTTATGCCATACCCTACGGCTCTATCCGATAATTTTTCGCAACGAAACTGCTCATCAGAAGGGGTAGAAAGCCCATAACCATTGTTTTCTATCACAAACATTACAGGCAAATCCCATACTGCTGCTACATTGATAGCTTCGTGGAAATCCCCCTCACTTGTGCCGCCATCACCCGAAAAAGGTGCAGCGATATAGCTTTTCTTGTCTAAATTACTTGCCAAAGCCAAGCCATCTGCGACAGGAAGCATTGCGCCCAAGTGAGAAATCATGCCAATGACTCTATCTTGTGGCGAACCAAAGTGAAAAGAACGCTCTCTGCCTTGCGAATAGCCCGAAGGTTTGCCTTGCCATTGTGCAAAAAGCTTGTGTAAGGGCATTTTTCTGGTGACAAAAACGCCTAAATTTCTATGTAAAGGAAGAATGTAATCCTCTGAATGTAAGGCTTTTGTAAGTCCTACGGCAATCGCTTCTTGTCCAATGCCCGAAAACCATTTGCCCACTTTTCCTTGTCGTAGCAGAATGAGCATTTTTTCCTCAATGAGTCGAGGATATAAAATGGCGGAATAAAGTTCCAATAATTCCGCATCTGTAAGTTGTTTGCGGTCGTAGGTCATCAACGGTAATGTTGCAGTATTTTGCATGATAAATGATAAAATATGTTTTTCTGCTGCAAAATTACGAAATAATTGTGTAGTTCTATAAATAAGATGCACACATTTATGCTAAAAAGACTGTCTTTAGGCAAAATGAGGGACAGTAGAAATAGTGCCTTTAGTACAAATCTTTGTATAATACATAAAATTTCCCTTATTTTGCTGCTTCAATCTGATGGTATCTCTCAAAATGGGAAACGCTTTCGCTAATCAAGAAAAAAGACCTTTGAGCCTTTTTTCTATTATTATGGATAAAATCTTACATGCCTATTTTTATACACATTAGTCAAAATTTCATAAAAAAGAAGTTTTTTAGTAGAACGTTTGGAAATTTATAAGAATATAAATATCTTAGCGACCGCTTTTGTAATTACATGAAATTAAGGGGTTTAAATTACCCGTTAGTAACATAACTACATTCAATATCAATCTTTATTAACTACACAATCAATGGCGTGTAATACGCCGCAATCAATCGCTTTTGCTGTTTGTTTAAGGGAAATACTACAAACTACATGTTTTGGGAGATAATAGTTTCATATTGTGGCACTTCTTTTGGCTAACAGCTATAACACATCATAATTTTCGATTAAACTATGAATCGCACGACTATCTTGACTATCATAATGTTCTCCTTGTTCCATACATTTTTGTTTGGGCAAGAAACAGCAGAATTTACCAAAAAAGAACTTATCTTGGGTGTGAATATCACAGGAAACAGCTACTATGGAGATATAAATTACAATCCTAACGGCGGCTTTTTGTCTCGCAATACCTATTTAAACGTTAATCCTGGTGTGCATTTTACCTTTCGTCAAAACCAAGCGAATCGCCTTTCAATGGTGCTTACGGGCGGTTATGGGCAAATTTTGGCACAAAATCCTGACTTAGCTCCCTTTTATTATGGAGACCCAAGCGACCCTCGTTCTTTGTACATTGCGCCTCGCTATGTATCTACAGATTATCTGTATGGGGACTTGAACCTACGTTTTTGTCCTGTACGAAATATTCGTGCTTTTGCCCGTCCCTATTTGCAAGCAGGTGCAGGAGCTTTGTTGTTTTTCCCCGAAAAAAATGGAAGCATACGTCCTAAAGGTGCGAATTTAGAGCGTGGCGAATCATTTAGCACGATTTCTCTTTCTGCAAATGCTATTGTAGGAACAGATATAAACCTTAGCAAACACGCAAGTATCAACCTTGGTACACAACTTCGTTTGCCAATGACAGACTATATGGATTGGTATGGTGGCAAAAATGTGAACAGTTTCCGCAAGCAAAGTGGTGATTTTATTTTTTCTATCATGGTTGGCGCAAATTTCAAAATATTTGAAACCAATCGCCCTACCATTTTCCAACCTCGTATTCTCAACAATTTGCATCAAGAAAAATTGCCAGAAGATTCGATTGTGCTTGCTTCTATTGATGACGCACTTTTGCCCTATTTGTTGCGTCCCAAAAATGACGAGCCATTCAATTATTATGAATCGTTTGTTTATCCGCCAGATTTAGTGCCGCTTGCGGTTTTGGCAAAAAGCATAGATTGTGATAGTCTTTCTCGCATCGCTGACCAACGTATCTCTGTACTTTATGCAGAAAATTTGCAGTTGAGAGCGCAATATACCAAAATTGAAAATAAAACGAATAATAGCCCTACGCTTACAAACAATGATGAGGGTAGTGAGGAGGTGAAGCGTATGCTTACCGAAGCGCAAGCTGAAACAGAAATGGTTAAATTGCAAGCTGCCGCAGAAAAACAAGCAAATCAAATGTTGTTGAATAAAGTTGCGGAATTAGAAGCACAACTTGTGCAGGTACAAATAGAAAAAGAAAATCTTCCTGCACCTACTACAACTGCAGGAAATGAAGATTCTTTGATTCGTGTCATTATGCGCAAAGATAATGAGATAGCAAGTTTGCAAGAATTATTGAAAAAAGGGACAGCATCTCCAACTTTGGCAGAGTCAGAAAGAGAAGCAGAATTGATAAAAGAGAATTTGACACTTAAAGATGAAAATAAAAAGTTGCGTGAAGGAAATAACGATATTTCAGAAACGCCAGGCTTTATTGAGTTGCAACAAAGATATAATGCTATTTTGGTGCAAAATGAAGAACTTCAAAAAGATATTGAAAATGCAAAAGCAGAAAATCAAGTGCTTGTAGGTCGTCTTGAGCAAGAACATTCTACAGAAGTGAATACGATAGGTGCTGCAAGTTTGGAAATAGATTCCTTGAAAAGAGAGATTTTACAATTATATACCGAGACTTCAAATCGTGCTAACATGCAAAATGTGAAAGATTCGCTTGCACAGATAGAATTTGAGGGCATAATGATACAACTTGATGCGGCAACCCAAAAAATAGCTACCTTGGAAAAAGGGGCATCTACTGTAAATCCATCAGAAGTAGAGGGCATACAAGCAGCTTTGGCGGAGGCTTTGGCGCAAAAAAATGCGACAGATGCTAAGTTCGCAGAATTACAAACAAACATCAATATGTATGAGGCTGAAATTGCAAGCAAGAAACAAAGCAATGATTCGTTGCTTACCTTGGTTCAAACATTTCAAGCTACAGCTTCAACAACAAATCCTACGCCGACAGAAACAAGTCCGACTGTGAGAGAAAATTCTTTGGTACAAGAATTAGAGGAAGTAAGAGCCGTTGCACTCAAAGCACAAGAAGATAAAAATATGGCAGAAGAAAATTTGGCTGCTGCAAAAGTTGAAATTGGAAATTTGAATGAAAGAGTTGCCGAATTGCAAACGAGTGGTGGAAGTAGTTTTGCCGCAGAGTTTCAAATTGCCAGAAATCGTATTGATAGTTTGCAAAGAGTTACAGAGGAGCAGGCTTCTCGCTTGACGATGAATGACCCGACAGGTAGTGCGCCTGTTGTGGCAACAAGTGCTTATCAAAATTTGGAGGCTCGTTTGACAAAGGCTGCCGAAGAAAATGCAGAATTAGACAGACAAAATCAAGAATTGAAATTGGCTATTTCAGCGTATAGTGGTGCGACAATTCCTACGGCTGTGGTTGATATGCAAGCAGCAATAGATTCTATCAAGCGTGAAAACGAAAACATGATGGCGATGAATGAGAGCCTAAAAGGAAGAATCGGTGAGTTAGAAGCAAATGTGAATGTACCTGTAATACCTGTTGTTGCAGGTGGCGAAGATAGTGTATTAATCGCTGGGTTAAAAGAACAAATTATTGCTTTGGGAGAAGATAAAGTTGCATTAGCAAATAGAAATGGCGAAATGCAACAGCAAATCACGAAATTAGAAGCCGACTTAGTAGCTGTACAAAATAATGTAGCTCAGCCTGCCGAAGGAATGGTTTCGCAAGCAGAATATGAAAAAGTGAAACAAAGTTTGGATATTTTGATGGGCGAAAATAGAGAATTGAAGGAAAAAAATGAAGGTTTGCAAACAGAAGTAAATGCAGTTGTGGGTTCTGACCCAGAAGAAAGAACGCTTCAAATTCAACAATTAGAAAATGAAAATACCTTGCTTCGCCAACAAGTAACCAAATTTGCTACCTTAAATGCAGATATGGCGGACATGCAAAACAAGATTTTGGAATTGGAAACTGAAAATAAAAACTTGGTAGCAATTTCTAATGGAACACCTTCCGATGTGGTTGTGAGTGCAAGATTGAGTCAAAGTCAAGACAGAATTACAAGTTTGGAAACAGAATTGAAAGACATTAATGCTAAATATGAGGTGAAAAATCGTGAGTATGATTTGTTAGTGGCAGCTAATTCTGTAAACAAAGAAAAAGAACTTAGTGAACAACTGGAAACAGCACAAGCACAGGTAGCAGAATTTCAAACGGTAATTGCGAAATTAAGCAATGAAAATGATTCATTAATCAATAATAATGCGCCAATCGAATTGGCTGCTGTAAAAACACAAGTAGAAGGCTTGCGTGAAAGCAATGCGGAATTACTCAAAAAATTGAATGATGCTGAAGATAAAATGGCTGCAGACGAAGAAGTGATGAATGGCTTGAAAAGAGCGTATGATGAAGTCGTTGCAGGTACACCTGATAAAGATGCTACAGCAAAATTAGAGACCGAGATTACCGATTTGAAGAGTTTATTAGCAGATGCAACTTCACAACTTGACGCAGCTAAAGAACTTGAAACACAAGTTACTAATCTCAAAGCACAATTAGCTGATTATGAGACTACTAATAATGGTTTGAAAACACAAGTAGAAGACTTGAACGGTCAAGTTGCCGCTTTGCAAAACAGCAAACCTGTGGGGGCAGAAGAACTTGCGATTATGAAAAAAGAAGTTGAGCGTTTGAATAACGAGTTAAATACAAGACCTGTAAATGAGGAAGCACAAGCACAAATCGCAGGTTTGCAAGAACAAAATCAAAGAATGCAAGTGGAAATAGACAGACTTTCAGCTTTGGAGATTGCACCTTCAAGCGAAGAAGTAGTAAGACAAATGCGTCTTTTGCAAGGTCAAAAAGATAGTTTACAAGTACTTGTGAATAATGGTGCTGTTGGTTTGCCTGTTTCTACCGAACAAATCACGCAATTAAACGAGCAGATAGCAGCTTTACAAGCAGAGAATGCAGGACAAAAAGCCACAATAGAAAGCCTGAACACTGGCGGAACGGTAATGCCAGAAGCAATTGCGGAAGTACAAGCAGAAAATACTAATTTAAAATCGCAACTTGCAGAAAAAGAAGCACAAAATGGCAATTTAGTTTCACAAGTTCAAACCTTAAATGCAGATGTCACGACTTTGAATGAGCAATTAACTAAAATTCCAAGTGCTGCAGAATTGGCGATTTTGCAAAAAGAAAATGAGCGTTTGAATGCTGAGATTGCACGTGGAGGCTCAGGTCCAAATCCTGAAATGGAAGCAAAAGTGAGAGAATTGGAAAATGACAATGAAAGATTAACAACAACTGTTGCAGATTTGAATAAACGTATCACAGATATGGCAGCAGAAGGTGGCAAAGATGCGGTAATTGCCGAAATGCAAGCCGTCATTACGCAAAAAGAAGAGGAAGTTGTTGTGCTAAATCAAAAAATATCTACTTTACCAAGTGTGGAAGAGTTTGCCAAAGTACAAGTTCAGTTAGACAATGCAGTTAAAAATGGTGGTGCGCCTGTTACAGATGCGGCTACACAGCAAGAAATCGCTGATTTGAAGGCAGATAAGGAAAAATTGATTGACAAAGTAGGCGAACTTACCAGAGAATTAGAAAAAGCAACTGTTTCAACGGGGGGAACTGATGAAAAAGATGCGCAAATTGCAGATTTAACGGCAAAATTGGCAAGCCTTCCAAGTGCAGAAGATTTTGCAAGTATGAAATTGCGTGAGGAGTCACTTGTTGCACAAAATGAGCAACAAGAAACACAAATCATGGAATTGAGCAAAATCATAGATGATTTCGAAAGCTCAAATCCAGAAGTTGCACCTTTATTGGAAGAAATAGTGGCTTTGAAAAAAGAAATCGAAGAACGTCCTGATGTAACGACTTATCAGGTTCAAGTTCAAAATCTTACAGCCGAAGTAGCACGTTTGAAAAATGTACCTACTGACGAAACTGCTACAAATACGATTGCTGCTTTAACAGATGAAAATCAACAACTAAAAGCCAAAGTTGCAGAATTAAGCACAGGCGGTGGTGTTGGAACAGGCGATAATTCAGCAGAAATAATTGCTCAATTACAAGCAAAAGTGCAGGACCAACAAACACAAATTGAGCAATTTTTAGCGAATCCTTCTGGTGGTTCAAGTGCATTAGTTACATCTTTGGAGGCAAAAGTAGCAGAGCAAGCAGCACTCATTCGTGATTTGCAAGCAGGTGGTGCGCCAGAAAGTGGTATGGCAGAAATGGTAGCCGCTATGAAATTGCAAATTTCAAATCAAGAAGCAGAAATTGTACAGCTAAAAACTACGCAAACAGACGTTTCTACGGCGAATATTATGGCAGAAAGAGATGCACTTCGTAAGCAAAATGAGGAGATTTTCAATGAAAATGACGATTATCGTAGTGCTTTGGGCAATGCTTTGCTTGCGATTGAAGATTTACGCAGAAAAACAACTATGCCAAAAATCGAAGGTGGAGATGAAACCTTAATCGCCAAAATCAGTGAGTTAGAATCAGCGTTGGAAGTTGCAAGGAGAAATCAAACTGACGGTAAAAAGTTGGCAGATTTGGAAGAGCAGTTGAGCAGCGCAATGGCTTTTAATGAAAAATTGGAGAAAGAATTGGAAATAGCAAAAAGTCTTGATGGCGGCGATAATGAAGAAGTGAATCAATTGAAGGCAGATAAAATGGGATTAGAAAGCAAAATTAGCGAAAGTGCTGCAGAAATGCGCAAATTGCAGTCGCAAGTTGCACAGCAAACGGATGTGATTGCTGAAAGAGAAAAGACTATTACTGCAAATCAAGCAAAAATCGAGAATTTACAATCAGAAATCATCGGTTTGAGAGCGAATTTCAACATTACACCTATTGCAACAAACAATATGGACTATTCTCGCAGAATTGACTCTTTGAAAATGGTGATAACGACCTATCAAGCGAAGATTAAGCTTATTGAAACAACTGCACCTGCACCTACTACGGCGCAGAATGTAGGTCCGACAAATATCACTACACAGCAATTGAATCAGAAAGTGGCAGAAATTGAGGCAAGAGAAAAACGCAGTAAAGCACGTGAGGAATACCTTGAAAGCCTTAATTTAGATTATCAGTTACAAGTAGAAAAAGGTAAATATTTGAATGCAAAAGAAATTGAGTTGCAAATCTTGGCGCAAAAATTAGGCGGTTTCCCAGATTACTTTGCAGAAATGACACAAGATGGTGCGCCATGTTCTACGGTAAGTGCCTCTTTGGATAAGCCTGAAGTAATGGAGCGTATTAATAGCTATTTTAATACATTGGGTTACAAATTCCGTACATCTAATGGAAAAATGATTTTTGAAAATGTAACCATTCCAGAAATTAGCAAAAATCCTGTAAATGTGGTATTTTATATGATGACCTCTAAATCAGGCAAACGTATTTTCCAAGGCGTTTTCCAATTTGTAGATAACAAAAACTATATCACAGCAGACAGATATCCAAATGAAACTACTCGTGTATTGAAATTGATGCAACGCTTGTCGCAACAATAAGATTTAGGGGGATAAAATATGACGCAGATTAATAGAGGATAATATACCTTCGTTAATCTGCGTTTTTTATAGATGAAATCGCGCCGAAATCAAATCCAATAAAACCTCATTTTGCCCTTCCCAGCTATATTTTTCCAATACAAAAGCCCTCGCCTTTTTCCCCATCTCTATTGCAGCAAGCGGATTTTGAAGCAAAAATGCAACTTTTTCGGCAATACTTTCTGGGCTATCACACACAAATAAATGTACATTTGGCGTAGCTCCCAAAGCCTTATTTGCCAAAGACGAGGTAATACAGGGCATTTGCATTGCCATCGCTTCCAATAACTTATTTTGAAGCCCAATGCCAATTTGCATAGGCGCAAGAAAAATACGACTACTATTATAATAGCCTCGCATATCTGGTACAAAGCCTGTAACAAGCACATTTTTGCTTGCCAATGCCCGAACTTGTGGTGCAGGATTGATACCTGCAATAGCAAAAAGCAAATTTGGAAAATTACTTTTTAGCAAAGGAAGTGTCTCATTTACAATATATTCCACGCAATTTATATTGGGTGGATATGCCATGTTTCCTACAAATAACAAATCATACTTTTTTTCCGCAGTAGTATTTGGCTCAAAAACATCACATTGCACGCCATTGGGCAACAAATGAATTTCCGATTTTTCGGGGTGTGCAATCAGTTCCCTATCAGGCTCGCTTATAATGGTTTTGATAGGGAATTGGGTAAAAATAGCTGCCTCAAATGCTAACATTCTCCGATATTCTGCTTGCAAAAAAGGGTGATAATAAAAAGGACTTTTGGCAATTCTTCTCTGCAAACCTGCCGAAAATGCGTCTTGATAGTCTAAAATTTTGATTTTGACTGGAATATTTTCGGCATATTTTGCCATACGTGCCAACTGACAAAATATGACATCAGGTTTTTCTTTTTCTACAAAAGCGTCAAGGGCTTTTTGCGCTTTTTGGGTATAGAAGTAGGCAATTTGAAAGGGGATTTTTTGAAAAAAAGCGGTAAAAATACGCTTTATGATACCCATTTTCCCCAAAGAAAATACCTTTATGTTAGCGGAAAACGTTACTTTTTCGTATTCTTCGGGCAAAATAGCTCTATCAGAAACGGCAAAAAATGCCACTTCTGCATGTTGCGACAATTCTCGCATCTGATGAAATGCCCGCAAAGAATCTCCCTTGCTCAAAGGATAGGGAAAACGAGAAAGTAGAAATAGTATTTTCAAGAAAAATATCGTTAATTTATCGTCATAATTTAGGTTCTCGCAGATAAACGCAGATTTTCGCCAATATTTTTTTAATCTGTGAAAATCTGGATTTTTGAATTTGCGAAAATCTGCGAGAAATTAGGGATACCTAAAAATTCACAATTTATCGGCAAAGGTACGCACTTAGCCCTAAAAAAGGAAAGATTTGCATCAACTTTCTATTTTTCTGATATTTGATAGGCAGAAATCCTATCGGCTACATTTTCACGAATATTCATCCAAAATAAATTGTAATCGCCAATGTGCAAATTTTTCTTAACTTTTATGGGCATAGGATTTTGGAGATTTAGCACATCTTTGTAGGTAGAAGTAGCCAAATGTTTGCTGTTATCATATTGATAGTTTTTCCAAACAATGCCCAAATGCTCGCTTCCCGCAGCAGGTGTTCCGTCGGATTTCCAATTTACAGGATTGGTAACGACTGCATTTTTGTACCAAGCGGTATCTTTTGGGGAACTTCCTTCTATATAGGTTGCCCAATGCGCTACACAACCGGTCTGTGTAGGCGTGTTGCAAACAGGAATAGTCTTAAACTTGTCTTGTTCCATCGGAAAGCCGACTAAATAAGCCACTACTAGTTGTTTTTGAATGGCTTGATTATCAATAACTTCTCTCATTAACCATGTGCCATGTATTGTTCCTTGACTATGTGCTGCAATGATAAAAGGTCGTCCTTGATTATAGTGTTTCATATAATATTCAAACGCAGCTTTCACATCGGAGTAGGCAACTTTGAGGGCAATCGCTTTTGATGCGGTATCTTTCGTAGAAAAACCTTTTAGGGTCATTTGACGGTAGCGAGGTGCATATACCCTACAAGCCCCATTGAAGATAGTTGCTTGATTAAGAATGGTTTTCATATCTACATCACGATTCAGTTCCTTGTCTGTCATGCTAGCGTTCCATACTTTTCGGCTATCTAATAGGGTGGGATGAATAAAAAAAACATCTACATTTGCACTACTTTGTTGGTCTGTGATGCTTGCCGTAGGTGTGAGGTCAGCATAGTCTTGACGAAAGGGTAGGGCAGCCCAGTTTTCTTCCCAACTATAATTGGGTGCAGGTGGCGGCGTATATTGAGGATAAGATACTTTCATGGTGCTGCATGCTGACAGCAGCAATGCGCTTAAAATGAGTAGATTATAGTTCATAATTTAAAATTCTTTCTTAATTAGTTGTTGTTTTTGTGAAAAAATTACTATTTTTAACATTATCTTCACAAAATAGAAAAAATGTACCTTTGTTTTCTGTAACAAAATAGGGTACAAAAGTATTATTATTTGGCTATTTAATGAAATTTGAGAATTACTTTCGTTTATGCTGTGAGCAGGATATTCACTTTTGTAGGGGTTCAAGCACTGAATCCCTACAAAAAAATAATTCAATTTATGGATTTTATGGAAAGTTTATCCCATTTATTAAGGATAGTAGGTGATAAAACTTTAATTGCTGTAAATAAAAAAGTGCTAAAAAAGTAATGATTTATGGCTTACTTTCTACTTTTTGAACGTTTGTATATTGAACGTAGTGAAAATATACAAACTGCACACAAACTGCTCAAAAGGTAAAAAAGCCCTTAGATATGGTTTGGAAAATCTCAGTGCGGTAAAAATGATACACGATTTACATTAATTTATGCCAGTAGTGAATCTTTTCTTGTTTATTTGACACGAAAATCGCAAATCTTTGAGAAAAAAAATCCCAAAATAAGAATTAATTTGGGGGCTAAAAGCATTTATCCACATTAATTGAGCGTTTAAACATTTTCTGCTACATATTTATATATATTTATTACATTTATCTAAGCAAATATTTTCATGGCACACATTTTGAACACAATAAATAGATTTACGGGAATGTTTTGTGCTTTCCTTTTTTTTTCTTTGGCTTGTCAAGAGAAAGAAATCAAACGCTATGAGGGAGAAATCGCAAGTTTATCTAAAAAAGATACAATTCCTGTGGTTGTAAAAGCGAAAACAGCGGGTAGAAAGCGGCTACAAACGCTTTTCATGCAAACCCCTAATGAGTTCTTTGAGTCATCTTTGTTTCCTGATTTGAGTCAATCCGAAAAAGAAAACTTATTTTTATCGTCTTCTCAAATGAAAGATGTGCTTGTGGATACTACACAACATTATGTTTTTTTTGACAGAGAAACCAAAAGTAAAGATAAGGGAATTCTTACTACTTTTAAGGCTTTTCCGTATAGTGACGGCGCAGAATTGATTGTGGTTGAAGTTTCTAAGTGGAGCGATGAGCATACAGAAACAGAAGATATCAGATGTTTGAAAATAGAAAAAGATGGTACACAAGTAGAAATGAGTAGGTATAATGTCTTTCCGGAGATTCTGTTGCAAGATTTCTTTAAAGAAGACATTACACTCAAAATTCCTGCGCCAGACCACAACTCTATGCCCGCTTTATTGTACGAAATACAAAGAAATCAACAGACTATTCATGTTTTTTTAGGCGAATGGAAGCATACAAAAGAAGTTTTTTCATATAAATCTGACATAGATTTTGTGGAATTACGTTGGGAAAACAATCGTTTTATAAAAATATAAGTCATCAATCTGAAATGAAGTAAAATAAGCGATAAATAACTGATTTTTAGCCTTATAACACTATGATTAGTTATTGTTTATTGCATTATACAAATAAATATTTTTAATCTTAGAAATTATAATTTATTATGCTTTTATTTGAAAAATATTTCCTATTTTCGTGTATTATTCTTCATAAATAGTGTTTTTCTATAATAATTTCCCTTCACTTTGGAAGAAAAAAACAAAATTTATTTGCATACATTACAACATTTATATGTAGTTTTGCGTATAAATAGCATTTACTTTTTACTTATAATCATTTAATTTATGTTGAATATTTGAGATTCTTAAATATTTAGCTATACCAATCAACCAAATATTAACTGTAATTATTTTAGCACATCGTATGAAAAAGACTACATTTTTTCTGTACTTATTTTTGAGTTGTACTACTTTATCGCTTACAAGTTGTGTAAAAGATGAGGAAGATCCAGAATACACTTCTTATCAAACCACAACGGCAGACGAAGTTACAACTGCAGATGCAAAAGCTACAAAGGAAGAGAACAAAGAAGAACCTTTATTAGCTGATGCTTCTCAACCCACAACAAATAACGCAAAACCGATTACTTTCACTCCCTCAAAAGAGCAAACAAGAGAGGTTGAGAGCAAAGACATAAAAGCGGGAACTACACCTGTTGTTAAATCAGAAGCACCTGCAAGTGAGGCGAAAAGAGAGGCTGCGCCTGCAAAAGTAGTTTTGCCACCGCCCGTTACAAATGACCGTAGCGCAGATAAGCTTATTGCAAAAGGAGCTGAAGCTGACGTAACTACACAGCCTCGTGTTGTCAGAGGTACAGGTTCTGCTACAAACAAGCCTACTCCTGTTGTTGCAGAGCCTACCTTGTCGCAGCCTGTAGCTTTGAGAGGTAAAACGGCTGTTTTTTCGGTAGATAAATCAAACTATGAGTTCGGATTTATTGATGAGGGCGCAAAAATTACGCATGTTTACAATATCAAAAATACAGGTGGAACAGACTTATACATTAATGATGTAAAACCTTCTTGTAATTGTACCGTTCCTGATTTCTCGATTGAGTCTGTGCCTCCAGGCGGCAGCACAACCGTAAAGTTGGTATTTGATAGCAATGGAAAAGTCGGTACACAACGCAAAACAGCAACTGTAATGACAAATATCGGTGAGTATGAATTGACTATGACAGGTACTGTTCGTCCAAAAACCAAAAATTATTAATCTCTTTGAGCTATTTTAAAGATAAAAACCGTTGTCAGTTTTGCTGGCAACGGCTTTTTGTATTTAATTTCTCGCATATTTCCGTAGATAGAATAAACTAAGTAATGCAGATAAAATAAGATACGAATTTGCGTTATTGCCCCGTTAGGGGGGAGATATCTGTAGAAAATAATAAATCGCCTCAGGTTCGTCCAGTTTTTTCGTGCAAGCACGAAAAACGAATAAAATTTGGGAATATTTGCACATATTTCTACCGATATTTTGTGCCTACGGCACAGAAAAATGCATAAATAACGGTCATTAAAATTTCGTACTTTATTTTATTCCCATTACTAATGTGAAAAATGTAATTTGGGGGTAGTATGATTTTTCTCAATTCTCAACTTTCAATTCTCTCTCATTTTCTTCCCACTTCTCTACTTTATGAATCATCATCATATTGAACCAAAAAATAGTACCTACTTTATCTACTTCTATCAACTCATTGATAGCTGATTGCAAAATAATAATCATGAGTGAAAGTGTTACGATAAGTACAATTCGTTTATTTTCAGGATTTTGACAATGATGATATGTTTTAAATCCTCTGATTGTCATAAAAATAATAAGCGAAGCAAAAATAAATAAGCCGATAAATCCTTGCTCGGAACACGTCATTAATAAGTAATTGTGTGTGGTAGATTGCTCGGGATTGTCGCTTACATATGTGCGAAAAGCATCTTCTGTATATTGTTTGTAGATTTTGTTGAAAGTGCTGGGTCCAAAACCAAAGATAGGGCGAGCAGCAACCATATTTTTAGCGGCAGCCCAACGATAAAAACGCTCTACGCCTGACATATCTGTTCCACTAAATGTAGCAGATAGATGTGCATCAAAGTCGCCTTCGTGAAAAATGGTTTTTTTGAAATCAGGCGCAAATTTATAGAAATTATTGTCTTTGACTAAATAGCTGACCCCCAAAACAAGGACAAAAATGGCGACATAAATGAGTTTGTCCAACCATTTTTGGCGAATAATGAACACCAATATCGGCAAAACTAAGGCAGAAAGCCAAGCTAAACGCCCATAAGAAAGAACAACACCTACCAGAATGACCCCAAAACAGATATTTATGATGAGCCGATAGAGGCTGCCTGTTTCATACCAATCTCTTGCATACCAAATATAGGGTAGAAATAGCACCAAAATAGCCCCATAAACTACGTGATTGGTGAAAATGTAGTAAGGTGCGGCAAAGCCCCCGTCAAAACTAAAATTATAGTTGATTCCATGAATGGCAGTCGTAATAAAACTGCCGATTGTGAGCGGAATGAGAAAACACCAAAAAATGATTTTAAAATGTTCTATTTTTTCGACAACCTTATCGGCAATAAAGACAAATGTAGCGATGTACCAAATTTTTGCCAAGAAAAATTTAAGTGAACGAATTTGTATTTCTGAAGTAACAGTTGTGATTAATACCCAAAAAATCAGTAAGAAAATAAAAATATGTAAAGGATATATTTTTTCTGTGCGTGAAAACTGTTTTCCTGCCAAGATATTTAACAAAAAAACAAAGGTCAAGATTAGCATCAAAGGTTCTGATGTATCCATCGAAAAGCTACCTAGCTCCAGGTGCATAGAACAAGGAATGCCCAATATTAAGGCATAAAAAAGCACTCTGTAATTATAAATGAGTTGTCCCACCAAAATCAAACCCAAAGGGGCAGCCAACAAATAATCTATATGCGTTTTGTGCCAAGCATACAAAGACCCAATAATCGTTATCGCTATCAAAAGCAACAAGGAAATCGTGAGTTTTTGCGGATATGTATTTGATAATGACTGCTTCACAAGTTAGGCTTTTTCTTTCAAATGAGGAATGAGCAATTCTATTAAAACCGTTCCAAAAATAGATGCCAATAAAGTAATCAGCACAGTTGTAACGATAATCACCCAACGCACAGGACGGGCTTTTTTGTCAGAAGGAAAAGCAGGTTCTGTTGTCATAATTGTTTCATAATCCATGCTGTTCATACTTTCAATGCCCGCTATTTTTTCTTTCAAAAGTTGAATTTTCTCAATTAAGCGGAAGCCATTTTGCTCCATAGAGATGACATTATCAATGCCTTCTCTAAATTTGGGTAAATTCATTTCAGACTCAATATTTGTCATGCTTTTGATTTGCTTTTCTGCGCCCAACATGCGTGCCTTTGCATTCATAACGATGGTATCACTTGCAGGATAGCTTTTGGAGAAAACCTCATATTTCGCTTTTGACTCCTCATATTTTCCTTGTGCAATGAGGTATTGCTCAATCATTACTTGGGTTTGTTCGGTATAACTATATACATTATATTTTCTGCGTACCATACGAGAACTGTCCATATACGCAGCATAACTTTTAGCAAGATGTTGTAAATCAGCTTTATAGATTTCCAATAATCCTTTTCTATTTTGGATAAACATCTCCTTATTCATTTCATTAATTTTGTAGCAGACGAGGTTTGCCATTTTAGCAGCCCTTTCAGGGTCAATATCATACGCCTCAATAGAGACCCCGCCACCTTC
>JAAFHL010000590.1 GCA_013298365.1 Bacteroidota bacterium
AAGAAAGGGGGTTATTGTTTTGCCCACCTCTGTTTCCATTCATAAATACATCTTGATTAATGGGAATTCCATCTACCACATACAAAGGGTCACCACTTGTACTGATAGAACTCAAACCACGAATACGAATTACCGCCCCAGAACCTGCTGCACCCGAACTTTGGGTAACCTGCACGCCCGCAGCTTTTCCTTGCAAGTTGGTTTCAAAACTTTGTCCAACATTGTCATTGAGGTTCGTTACTTTTGAAATAGAACCTGTCAAATCACGTTTGCGCATTGTTCCATACCCCACTACGACCACTTCATTTGTGGTTGAAAGGTCTTCTTTCAAGACAATATCAAGGGTTTGTGTTTGCCCGTCAACTACGTTTATGGGTAATTTTACGTCAGCATACCCAATATAAGAAATAATCATTTCATAACTACCTGCGGGAATATTCTCCACCATATAGTAGCCGTTGTCATCAGAATAAGCTCCCATATCTGCCCCAATCATGGCAGATGCACCGGAGAGTTTTTCGCCTTTCTCGTTTGTTACTGTACCCGATACAGTCCCTTGCGCCCAAAGTATTTGACTACCGAGCAGCAAAAGTAAAAATACCGACAGTTTGTGGTAAAGTTGTTTTTGCATAAAAAATATTTAAAATAGAATATATAATTATTTCGCCCCGAAATTAAGCCTTTTTATTTATTTCATACAAGCATTTTTTTATAATTTATTGATTTTCGCATAAAATAGTAGTTATTTCCGCATAAAATGGCTGTTTTTTCTATCTATTTGTTAAAATTTGAGTTCACACAGATAAGCGCAGATAAAAAAACGCAGGTTTTCGCAAATTAATCGTTTATCTATGAAAATCTGCGCTTAAATCTGCATTCATCTGCGAGAAATATCATTCATATTATATTTAGCTCAAAATGAAGTTTTTTGATTATGATAAAGTTGCTAAATTGCCCCAAATTTATTCGTATGAAAAAAACATTACTTTTTATCTCATTTTTGGCTGTTTTTGCAGCAATGAAAGCGCAGCCCTGCACCTATTTGGCGTATGAAAGTTTCGCTTCTCCTGCAAATAGCCCCCTTCATGACAATAGTAGCGGCTCGGGTTGGTCAGCAGCTTGGACGGTTCAGAATGGAAATTCAACTGTTCCAGGGTATCAAATTGAGGCTAATTCACTTTCTTACAATGCTTTACAAACGATAGGTATGTCTGCTTCTGGCGGAAGTGTTTATCTCATCGCAGGCAGAAGTTTAGACGCAAGCGATGGAGGCATTTTTGATGACTATGTAGCCGCAAATCAAACAGGTATTGGTACAGAAACAGGCACAGAATTATGGATAAGTGGGCTTATTCGCAAAGATATGAGTAATCAAACCCCTGTTTTTATGGCTTTTCACGACAATAATATAGATTGGTGTGAATCATGTACCAACAATAAACTCTCTTTTGGCTATTTTGGGGCAAGTTCCGAAGTCGGTGGACAACAAATGTGGTCTTTACGAGTAGGTTCTACTGTTTATCCTACTTCACAGCCTATTATTTCGGGAACTTCTGCCTTTTTTGTGGCAAAAATTTCCTTTACCTCCACTGGAACGAATGTAGATTGCTATATTAATCCTGTTTCTTTGGGAAATATTATCCCCTCCTCCCCTACCCTATCACAAACATCAAGCACAAATCTTATCTTTAGAAGCGTTGCCCTTTATCTTGGCAATTCCGCAGGAAATGGCGCAGCAGATGAGATTCGTATGGGCAGTTCTTATGCTTGTGTTGCACCTGATAATACGATTTCCGTAGATTTGCCGCCCCTTGCTGATTTTACAATGTCGCAAAACAGTGGCACTTCGCCTGTTACCGTCAGTCTTGACGGCACAGCCTCTTCTGACCCCGAAAATGCCGCCCTCACTTATACTTGGAATTTTGGTGATGGCACGCCACTTGTCTATGGGCAAACCGTTTTGAATCATACTTTTTCACCATTAGGTGTGTTAAATGTGGCTTTAACGGTTACAGACCCGTATGGGCAATCGCATACACAATACAAACCTTTAACGGTTTACAATACAGGCGGTTATTATCCTTGTAATCAAACTTTTAGCTTAGTAAATGAAGCAGATTGTGGGCAAAGTAATGGCATTTTACGGGTAAATAATCCGCCGCCTACTTTTTCTTTGCTAAATAGTAGCAATGTTGCGATGTCGCTTACAGGCACAAATGAGTTTCTCAATTTGCCCACAGATACGTATATATATACAGCAACGAGTGGCGCAGGCGGCTGCAAAGACACTTTTCATTTGTATATCCCAACGGATAGCCTAACTTGCGCAGGTTGGCAGCCGAGTATGTGCAGCATGGATATTGGCGCAAACCTTTCAGGATTAGCAGATTGGGCGAGAGAAAAACCGTTTAGAAATCTGTTTTTGCATGTAAGACCCGACCCGATTCCTTTTCACGATAATTGCAACTGCTGGGACAATGGCACACTTTCCGAATTTGTATTTGACACAGAACGTTATCCGATTTCAATTCCGCAAATTACCTCTGCTTCAAATGCTACCTATTTGCGCTATGTCATGTCGTCTAACAATGCCAATTTGCAACAAGGAAAAACCTACGTTTTGTTATATGATGGCGTGGGAGACATTCAGATTCAAGGAGATGCGGTAGAAGTGAGCGACACTTTGAACCGAATTGAGTTTAATGTGGTGGGAACAGGCAATATTTGGTTTCATCTAAATAGTTCACAACTTGGCAATCATGTACGGAATATTCGTATGTTGCGTTTGGCAGATGAGTTTGCAACAGATTTAC
>JAAFHL010000591.1:0-2397 GCA_013298365.1 Bacteroidota bacterium
ATATTTATAAGGATTATTTACAAAAAAATATAGATAGAGATACTCTTTATAATAATGTCCCTAAAGAAGTATTGGAAAGGGTCATCAACAAAACTATATCAAGTGAAACTATTGAAAACATTTTTGGAAAAATAGATGACCTATTGGGAGAAGATAAAGTTGATTTAATCATAGGTGGTCCACCTTGTCAGGCTTACTCTATAATAGGTAGGGCAAGGAAGAAAAATGAGGGTGGTATGGAAGGAGATGATAGAAACTACTTGTTTGAACGTTATGCTGATTTTTTGGCAAAATATGAACCCAAATGTTTTGTATTTGAAAATGTACCTGGACTGATTTCAGCAGGTAAGGGTAAATATTTGCAAGAAATGTATGAGAAATTTGATGCTTTGGGCTATGAAGTGAATATAAAATTAGAAGAAAAGTACAATAGAAAAAAAGTGCAAATATTTGATACAAGTGCATTTGGCGTACTCCAAAAACGCGAAAGGGTAATTGTTTTTGGCTGTAAAAAAGGGCTTGATGTAGCTTTCAATCTTGAAGAAGTTATCTTGCCTGAAGGAGCAAATGTTATGAATGGTTTATTAGCAGACTTGCCCACTCTGAAGCAAGGTGAAACAATGAACGTAATAAAATATGAAAAAGAAGCTACAGAATATCAAAAAATGACAAAATTAAGAGAAAAAGGGTTTGATTTTACTACCCAACATATAGCACGTATGCAAAATGAGCAAGATTTGAAAATTTATAAGAAAGCCATTGATTTGTGGTTGAAAGAAGGTAAGAGGCTAAATTACGCATCTTTAGAGGAAGACTTGAAAACACATAAAAATCAAAAATCTTTCCTCAATAGATTTCAAGTTGTCAACCCTAATGGTTTTTCTCATACTATGGTAGCACACATATCTTGTGATGGGCATTACTATATATATCCTGACCCAAATAATCCACGTTCTGTTTCAGTACGCGAAGCGGCGCGTATTCAATCATTTCCTGACAATTATTTTTTTGAAGGTAGTCGGACATCTGCTTTCAAGCAGATA
The DNA here is from genome assembly GCA_013298365.1 of Bacteroidota bacterium. GTDB lineage: Bacteria > Bacteroidota > Bacteroidia > J057 > J057 > JAAFHL01. The sequence goes on from JAAFHL010000591.1 coordinate 1,044, forward strand.
GGCAATGCTGTTCCGCCTGTCTTTGCACAACAAATAGCAAAAGCTATAAAATCCACCCTTTTATCATTACAAAACTGTGAAAGATTCGCAGAATCCGAATTACTCGAATGTGCAACTTTTTGAAGTTCCGCCTCGTGCTGACACCATGATAGAAACCTTTAGGTCTATTGGGTACAATATTCAAACGGCAATAGCCGATTTGATAGATAATAGTATTTCAGCAGGGGCAAATAATGTTTGGCTCAATTTTGAATGGGACGGTGATGCTTCCACTATTTGTATAGCAGATGACGGCAAAGGCATGAATTCTGAAGAACTGATAGAAGCCATGAGACCAGGTAGCAAAAATCCTGCTGATGAAAGAGAAACGAAAGATTTGGGTAGGTTTGGGTTGGGTTTGAAAACTGCTTCTTTCTCACAATGTAGAAAGTTTACAGTGGCTTCCCAAACAGCTACAGCAGAAATAGATTATTGGACTTGGGACTTGGATCATGTAAAACAAACAAAAACTTGGCAACTTGTAAAATTAACACCCAAAAACACCTTCCTACAAATTTTTGAACACATAAAAAATGGTACTGCTGTGATATGGGAAAAAATAGATAGGTTGTTTAAAAGTTTCAAAAAAGATGATGAAAGTAATAAAAAGAAATTCTTTGAAATAATTGAAAAAGTTGAAAAACACTTGGCTATGGTTTTTCATAGGTACATAGAAAGTAGGGAAATCAAAATATTCTTTAATCAAAACGAAATAGACCCTTGGGACCCTTTTTTGAAATCTGCTAATCCTCAAATTATAGAAGATTCTTTGGAAGAAGGAAATATCACTATCAAAGGCTATGTTTTGCCTCACAAGTCGAGGCTCAGTGAAACTGAGTACAAAAAGGCTGAAGGTTCAAAAGGCTGGACTGCCCAACAAGGTTTTTATGTGTATAGGAATAAAAGACTGTTAGTTGGAGGCGATTGGTTAGGTATGTTCAAACAAGAAGAACATCATAAACTTGCAAGAATTTTAATAAATTTGCCTAATAAATATGATGATTTATGGCAATTAGATATAAAAAAATCAACTATCATCATACCACAATATTTGAAAGATACTTTAAAATCTATTGCAAATAGGGTACGAAATATCGCTGTAGAAGTTTTTCGCCATAAAGGGAAAATTGTGCAAAGGAAGTATCCACAATTACAATTTCAACCTATTTGGCAAGAAAAAATTAGACATGGTAAAAGATTTTATCAAATCAATGAGGAACATCCAATTATAGCGGATTTGGTAAATAAAATAGGTGGAGAGGCAAAATACATCAATCAACTGTTTGACTTTATTGAAGAAACAATACCTATTGAT
>JAAFHL010000591.1:2407-2809 GCA_013298365.1 Bacteroidota bacterium
ATGAAATTATGAAAAAACTCATCAAAGATATGTATTTGAGTTTGTTAGAGAAAGGTAAAACAAACGAACAAGCTACAGGAATCATCTTTAGTATTGAGCCTTTCAACTTATATCCACAATATATAGAAATCTTAAATATTTGACAACTATGTTACAAAATGCACTCAAAACATTGAGAACTCTTTTACCTAACCAATCTGTAACAAGATTAGAAATAGAAAGTAATGTAAGTAATATTTTATTACTGCCTCAATATCAAGGTATTGATAAGGGGTTATTAATTCGTGAAGCTGAATTATTTTATAATATTCGTGTAGAAGATTACAAAATAATAGAAGGGAGTGAACGAACTATGCCTTGGCTCTCTAATAAAAGTTCTGAAATAAATTGGAACTTTTGGAG
>JAAFHL010000592.1 GCA_013298365.1 Bacteroidota bacterium
TCGAATGCTGTAACCCCGCAAATGGAAGCGGCTTCTACAAGCAATGGATTCCGTACACAAGTGGCTGCGCCTGCGGGAAGCGGAAAAGCGGGTTCTATGGCACGTTTTGCGATAAAAGACAATCATTTTTATGTGGTTTTGCCGAAAACCTTAGAAGTTTATCAAATCAATGGGTCAAATGTTTCAAAAGTAACAAGTGTGGAACTTTCCACGAATATTTCTCGTGAAGCACAAACCATTTTCCCACACAATGACTTGCTTTTCATCGGGGCAAACAATGGCATGATGATTTACAATGCAGCAAATCCAGCAAATCCTACTTCTGTGTCTGAAATTTCGCACACAGCAAGCTGCGACCCTGTGGTAGTAGAAGGCAAATATGCGTATGTAACTTTGAACAATGCAGTAGAAAATCCATGCGAAGGTTATTCAAATCAGTTGGAAGTAATAGATATTGGCAATCCTTCAAGTCCTTTTGTAACCAAAATCTATCAAATGACTGAACCTAAGGGCTTAGGCATAGACAATAGCACTTTGTTTGTTACAGATGGAAAAGATGGCTTGCACATTTTTGATGCAAACTATCCTGAAAGCCTTACAAACCATGAAATCGCAAAATTCGGTGAGATGCGTGGCTATGATGTTATTCCTTTCAATAATTTATTGTTCTTTGTAGGGCAAGATGGCATCGCAGAATACGACTATTCTGACCCTAAAAACATTAAGTTTTTGAGCAAAATTCCTGCGGTAAAATAAGGATTTGACAAAGAAACAGAAAATAAGTGGGGAGTGCAGGGGTAGCCTGTACTCCTATTTTTATGTTCATATTCATGTTATTTCAATTTGTGTAGGGGGTTAGTGCCTAAACCCTAACCAGGTTTAAGCACTAAACCCCTACATGAAAGAATGTCTTCGTTTCCACCTTAACGACAAAGGAGAAATCGAAGATTCGTAACTTTGCAGGTGGCATCTTCGATTTAAACACCTGCAAAGGCGGAAAAGTATTTTATACACAAAGTAGAAATTTTGTCTATTTTTGCATAAATTTTATTAGATCTTACCATGCGTAAACTTTCGATATTAGGGATAAATATCAACGTTGATGACAGCGAAAATACTATTTTTTGGGACTATGTAGCGGCAGAAAAATGGGAAAAAGAGACTTTTCAGGTGTTGAAAAAATACTTGAAGGAAGGAGATGTTTTTATAGACATAGGAACTTGGGTGGGCGTTTTTAGTTTTTATGCAGCCCAAATAGGAGCTACTTGTCATGCCATAGATGCTGACAAATGGGCTTTGGCGGCTTTTGAAAAAAATCTACGCCTCAATCCTTTTTTGGCAGATAAGATTCAAGTCCATCATTTTGCGCTAAATGCGACTAATTCTCCTGTTTCTCTATATGCACGTGAGACCTTTGGGGCTTCATCTTCTAGTATTTTGCATAGGCTTCGAGACAATTTGAAACAAGATGCCATTCAGGGACAAACTTTTGCCGATTTTTATCAGCAACAAGCCTTGCAACACATTCATTTGATAAAGATGGATATAGAGGGGGCGGAATTTATGCTTTTGGCAAAAATGGCAGAAGACCTCCCACGCTATGATTTTCCTACTTTATATGTCGAATTTCACCCGTCCTATCTCATAGAAGCCGAAATGCAACGCTTGATGCCCCTTGTATTTTTGGGCAAAATCTGCTTGAAACTTTGCAAAATATTTGATATTCCGTTATTTCGCCAAAAAATTGCGGCACAATATCGCCCCATTTTGGCAACTTTTGCCCCTCACTACGAAATTTCTTGTCAGGGAAAGGTCTTAGATTGGCAGCAATGGCTCGCAAGCCCTGCTTTTATGCAGCCTTGTACGCTTCTCTTTGCCAAAAAATAATCTTTCCACCTTTACAGGTGTTCAAATCAATTATCTCTCATTTTGTCCTTCTATAACGGCGATTTCTTGTGGGGTAAGTGCATAAAGTGCATACAACATTTCATCTATTTTTCGTTCCAAATCGCTTGTATCTTTATTTGCTGTTTTTTGCTGCATAATCGCTGTAACTATTTCTGTATAAGGTTGTTGTGCTTCTTTAGAAATATTAGGAATGAGCATTTTTCGTACATTTTGTGGTTTAACTTCTGCAAAAACTCTGCCTTGTTCCTGTGTAAAGGTTTGATAAATAAAGTGGGTTATTTTACTATTTAATATACCCAAAATATACAAATACTCAAAAGGTTTTTCTTTTGAAATTTTGCAAACCAAAAGACTATTTAACACAAAGAAACCTTGTGAATCAAAACTCGCTATAATACTATCTGATGTTTGTCGAATTACTATTTTGGGTTCTGTAAATAGTTCTTTATATCTCTGCCTCCCCAGCGCAAACCAAGGTAAACTCCCTCCTTTTGTTTCGCTTCTTTTGGATAAGATGGGTTTAAATGGAAGTAAATATTGAAATGTATTCGCAAAATCTTTAATTCTTGTACTTCTTTCTGTATAAATAATACTATGTTTTGTATCATTTATTTGGTATCTTGAAACTTCTCTACCGACCAAAACAGGATGCAGAAGTTCGTGTTCTAATTGTGCATTTTTAATTGTTTCTGCATTGATTCTAAACACTTTATCGCCGCCTGTAGAAATCCCGCTTGCTACTTCTTCAGCTATTTCATCTATAGTAATAGCTTGTTTTCGTATTTTTTCTATTAATTGTATTTCTGATGTATTTGAGCCAAAAGTATAATTTGGTGTATTTTCAATATTAATAAGTTCTATAGACTGAAATTTATTTTTCTCAAATATAAATTTTTC
>JAAFHL010000593.1 GCA_013298365.1 Bacteroidota bacterium
AAGTAGTGCAAGTTAGAAGAAAAAAAATAAAATAAAAGGCTGTGAACGGGTGCATGGTCGTCAAGTGGGGCGAACCGAAGCGCAAAAGCGAAACGCCGCCCCACCAGCCGTCCATGCTGTCGTTCTTGGCAATTCAAATTTAAATAAAATCAATTACAATAAAATGAAAACAAGCGTACAATTTTTAGTTTTGAGTTTAGTGCTATCATGGCTGGGCTGTAATGCGCAAAAAAATGGAGAAGTTACCCCAAGTGTAACAGATTATTTTCAGGAGATTCCTGAAAAATACAGATTTGGTTATACAATTCAGAAAGAAGGAACAGAATGGTTAAGGAAAGATGACCAAGGAATGCCCGTAGAAAGTCGAAAAATTATATTATCAGAAAAGTATTTACAAGTTGGGTTAAGTATAAAGGACAATACAGATTCTGTATGTGTTAAAATCTTTCCATTAAAAGAGGGTAATATGATAGGGATTTCTCATTTTGGTAGCTCCTTCGATTTGAACGGTGGGCAAGTTTGGGGCGATGTCTATTTTCTGAAAAAGGAAAACGGAACTTGGAAAGAAATTACTTCGGAAGTAATGCCCAAAATAGCAGTTCAAGACTTTTACAAGGAGAAAATAGGATTAAAAGAAGGATATACTGCATTAAAATATGAATTTACCGCTCAAGAAGGGATAAGCGCAAATTTGTTGGTAAGTTATAGCGCAGAATTGGATTGTATGGGAGGACGAGATGGCGAAGTAAAAGGAGAAGTTCAAAAAGAGGGCTGTATTTTAATTGAAAAGAAAAAGTATGACAAAATAGCACTGAAATGGGACGCTGAAAAAACTAAATTATTAGTTGAAAAACCTTAAAATAAAAAATAAAGCCAAGAACAAATCGCTTGCCGTATATGCTGCTTTTAGGCGAGGCGACAAAGCAAAACGCAAAGCAGCACATCGTCAAGCGTAGCGTTCTGCGATAGTATAGAAACAAAAAAAATTAAAACGTTAAATTACTAATAAAATGAGTAGAATTTTGTTTGTTTTTCTGATTTTTTCGGTAGCTTTTAGCTATTCCCAAAATGTGGGGATAGGAGTATCATCGCCAACTAAAAAATTAGATGTAAATGGAGATGAATTAGTTGGATATATTACGCCAAGGTATACTGGTCCATTAAGTTTTACAATACCAAGTACGGCTTTTACAGCTACTTATGTACAATCATATGTTTGGACTAATAATGAGCATTTATATGTGTTGTTTACAACATCTGCCATAATAAACTGGATTCAAGCCCAAAATTTAGCACGATTTGTAAAGGGGCATTTGCTAACACCTACTTCTTTGGAAGAAAATAATTGGATAAAATCTACCATATTGGTACACCCTTCTGCACAAGGAAATATTCCTATAGGCTATACAGACATAAATACGGAAGGTAAGTGGCAATATATTACTGGGGAAATAGGCGTAATTGGAAATAATACACATTTCTCTGACTGGTATCCCCCTGGTCCTGATAATGACGGTTGTGGTATGGGAGTAGATGAAGATGTTGCCATGTACTCATCTTCGGCTGGTGATGTTCAAAGGCGTTGGGGTGATATTGCGCCCACTTCAATAGGCGCATGTACTACTGAACCTCTTAACGCTGTTATAGTAGAATTTGAATATACATTGTGTCCATAGTGCCTACATTAGTACATATATTTTAAAAAAGATGAAAACAAAAATTACAACAATCGTATTAATTTTACTCTTTGGCTTTGCAAAAGCTCAAAGCATAGGAGTTGGAACGGCAACTCCTGACGCAAGTACAAAATTAGAAATTGAGGACACCCAAAGAGGCGTTTTGATTCCTCGTGTTTCGCTTACAAATGTAAATACATTTGGACTTGCGGGAAATACGCAGACCGAAGGGATTTTAGTCTATAATTCCAATGCTTTAATTATAGGTGGCAATGGTAAAGGTTTTTATTATTGGGACAGCTCAAAATGGGTTGCCCTAAAAGCTGCAAATTCAACTACAACTAATTCAGAATCTTTAATTTATACAACGGATGGTTTTTAATATGAAAAAAATATTATTACTTTTTATTTCTGTTTGGATTTCATATTTTGTGCTTGGACAAGGCAATTTACAATTTAACCAAACATTGCTCCTCAATGGAACATTATCTTACAGCAAAACTGTTAATCCTCTTCCTGTTGGCTCTAATGCGCCAGCCGATACGCTTTTTTATGTTTTTGATTCTGTAACTGTTAATGTACCTGCACAAAAGACCTTAAAAATAGAAAGTGTTTCTACGGGTAATCGACTTTATCATGAAAATTCTACTACATTTGCGCCACTTTTTTACTTTCCTGTAAGTGGGGGGCTATCTGTGTATATCAATAATGTTACGTTAGAAAATTCTGCTTTACCTATGTGGCTTCCTTCTGGTTCCTATAAGGTTAAATTTTATTCTTACATAGGCAGTTATCTTAATAATAGTCTAACGTCCTCTGATGTAAGCCGAAAGCGTTATTATTATGGAATTTCTGGTATAGAATTTAATATAATTCCCTAATAATAATTTATTGATAATCAATAAATTAATGAAAAAATCGCAGAACATATTCATCTCCGCCCATGTCTGCTATCCGAAACGCAAGGCAAAGCGCAGCAGGCACAGGCGTAGATTTTGTCGTTGGCAGATACTAAATTTAAATAACCCAAAATAAACAAAATAAATATTTATGCAAAATTTGGACTTGCAATACGAAGATTCTTATGAGACTACTTTAGAAGAAGTCAATCAAGTGAGTGATGATA
>JAAFHL010000594.1 GCA_013298365.1 Bacteroidota bacterium
CCCCCGTTAAGCCAGTTGCTCCTGTTGCCCCCGTTAAGCCTGTTGCTCCTGTTGCCCCTGTTAAACCTGTTGCTCCTGTTGCCCCCGTTAAGCCCGTTGGACCAATAGGCCCCGCAGGTCCGTTTGTCCATGTTGGAATGCCTGCAATGATTTGAAGCACTTGTCCTGCTGTGCCAATCGGTAAATTTACCCAATTTGTGCCATCAAAATACATCAAAGAGCCATTAGATTCGGCAGAAATAGTAATATCTGTGCCATCTACCGCATTGTCTTGAATGGTAATAACACCTGCATTGTCAATCAAAGCATCGCCCGAAGCGGTTTGTGCGACAGGTGCATTTGTGGCATCTCCAATCCAAATTTGCCCATTGTTGAGGGTATTGGGCAAGCTTGGGTCAAGCCAAGCCAAAACGCCTGCGCCATTTACGCCTAAGATTTTCCCTGCTGCGCCAGCAGGAAATGAATATGTTTTTCCATTTGCGTCCACCCAAACTACTTTATCGGTAGTAGCAGCAGTAGGTGCCGTAGTCTGTAGGTCATCTACTCGTAAAGAGCCTGCTACATGAAGTTTTTCTAATGGGTTATTTGTCCCAACGCCCACATTTTGTCCATAAATAGAACTCATTATTATGGGACTTAATAAAATGAGTGATAGTAAATAGTTTTTCATAATAAATAAAATAAAAAGTAATTAAAATTTAGTTTGTTTGCTGAAAGGCTGGAAATATATGACTGTATGATACAGGAAAAAATATTTATAATTGGTTTAAAAAGGTAAGAATTAGGATGTTTATATATGGTTAATTACATATTTACTATTTACTTAAATGCCCTGGTTTTACGGATAATTACCGTTTTTTTATATTTTGTTGCTCAATTAGCAGCTATCTCAATTTTTTTCCAAATGTAAGTTTTTTTTGATTACTATACAAATATATATGAAAAATATACAGTGCAACGAAAAAGTCCTGATAAAACTTGATTATCCTTTCGATATGTCTGTTACTATAATCCATTTGTCTTCGCTTTTTCAATAGCAATATTTTGATAGAGAACAGGTGTATCAATCATGTATGCATTCTACTAGTGGATAAGATTTATTTTATAAAGATAAAAAAGATAGGCGCAAAATGTCAAATCTAATACCTTTTTTTTCTGTACTTAATGTAAGTTGCGAATGAAACGATTGTAACGATGTTCCTACTGCAATTCTCCAGAATCGCATAAAAAAGCAAACTATTAAGCATACATGTTTTGTCTATAGCCTGCGATTCTATAGAATCACAGTACGCTAAAAACAATACGCAACTTACATTACTTATTTGATTTAGGAAAATCTGTATATTTTTTGACTAAAATCAGTTAAAAAGTAGTAATTTACCACCGTTTTTAGGTCATTAATTTATCATCACAATGAAACACAGTTTTACTTTTTTTACGGTGCTAATGATAGGGCTAAGTGCCTATCTGATGCAAAATGTGCAGGAAATGCCCATCAAAGTTCCTGCTATGCCTTTGGCAGAAGGGGGCGAATTTAGGAGAGCTTGGGAGAAAATGCGCCTTGCCGACCCGCTTACAGGGGAGATTCCACAAGGGGCTTTTTATGCAGAAAGAGAATTTGCTAAACATCTTCCAAAAGGGGAGGAGATGCGGGGTGCAGTGGGCGTGTGGGAGTCGAGAGGTCCTTGGAATGTGGGCGGCAGAACCCGTGCCTTGGCAATAGATGTTACCAATGAAAATCGTATGTTTGCAGGGGGCGTTTCGGGCGGTTTGTGGAAAACAGAAGATGGTGGAAATACTTGGACAAGGGTTACTCCCCTCAATTTACACCCAGGTGTGGTAAGCATCACACAAGACACTCGTCCTGGCAAAACAAATAACTGGTATTATCTTTCTGGGGAAATAACGGGTACTTCGGCAAGTGCAGGAGGGGCTTTTTATCCGGGTGATGGTGCGTTCAAATCTACTGACGGTGGCAATACTTGGAGTCCTATTTATAGTACATCAGGAGGTGTACCAAGTTCATTTACAACTTATTATCAAACAGGTTGGCGCATTATTAGCTACCCACATCAAGACACCAGTGTCAATATGCTTTTTATGGCGTGTATGGCTAATATTTATAAAAGTACCAATGGTGGCACAAGTTGGACTGTATCAAAAGGCGGAGGTACTACTGGAACTTCTTATTATACAGATATAGCAACCACTACAACAGGCGTTTTGTATGCTACATTTAGCAGCGATGGTCCTTCCAAAGGTTTATGGCGTTCCGCAAATGGCGGTACGTGGGTCAATATCAAACCTGCCAATTTCCCCGTTGAATATGAGAGAATAGTGATGGGCATCAATCCTAACAATGAAAATGAGGTATATTTCTTGGGGCAAACCCCTAATGCGGGCTTTATGAATCATTATATTTCTTCCGATGATTGGAACAGTTTGTGGAAATATACTTACGTGAGCGGCGATGGCACAGGTGCGGGTGGAATATGGGAAGATTTGTCTTTGAATCTGCCAAGTACGGGTACGCAGTTTGATAAATTTGCCAGTCAAGGGGGCTATGATTTAATGGTAAAAGTGCAGCCAGGCACGAATCATGTTTTTGTCGGTGGTACAAGTCTATGGCGTTCTACTGATGGTTTTATCACAGGAAATAACACAACGCATATAGGTGGTTACAAACCTGGTACAGACCTTCCTTACTTTGAATTATATCCCGAACATCACCCTGATGTACACGATGTACTTTTTTTACCTTCTAATCCCAATGTCATGATTTCGGCTTCTGATGGTGGTG
>JAAFHL010000595.1 GCA_013298365.1 Bacteroidota bacterium
TGCACTCTTGCAAGAGGGTTTTGACCCGCCATATTCTTGCAGAACAGGCTCTTGTGCTACCTGTATTGGAAAATGCACTTCGGGCAAACTGAAAATGAAAGCAAATGCTATTTTGGAAGAAAAAGAAATAGAAGCAGGCTTAGTGCTTACTTGTCAAGCGACTCCTTTGACAGATGTGGTGGAAATAGTCTATTAATTTATACCACTAAGGAACTGGTAAAAAATAACTTGTTAAAGTTTTTCCATTCTGCAAGAATCTAGAAAACTGATACTTAAACACTTAGCTTTTCTGGATTCTTGCAGAATGGTTGTTTTATTTTTCACTCGTTCCTAACTCACTTTTGATACGATGAATAATGGCACTTAAATGTTCCGGCTTGTCTCTAAAATTCCATTCATCTACGGAAATTATGATTTTTTTGCCATAATTATAGCTGTCAAACCATTCATTATAGCGTTCATTGAGGCGATTGAGATAATCTACTCGAATACTGTCTTCATACTTGCGATTTCTTTGCTGAATTTGTTCCACAAGATTGCCAATAGAGCTGCTCAGATAAATCATCAAATCGGGCGGCTGAATGAGGTCTGCAATTGTGTCAAACATGGCACGATAATTTTCAAAGTCCTTGTCTGTCATCAAGCCCAAAGCATGTAGATTTGGGGCAAAAATCTGTGCGTCTTCGTAGATAGTTCTATCTTGAATAACGCTTCTTTGCTCACGCCTAATTTGTTTGATTTGTCCCAAACGAGAATGTAAAAAATGGATTTGCAAATGAAATGACCATCTTTGCATATCCGAATAAAAATCCATTAGATAGGGATTTTGCTCATTATCTTCGTACAAGGCTTCGTACCCAAAATATTGCGCCAATAAGTAGGCTAATGTGGTTTTGCCCGCACCTATATTTCCTGCGATAGCGATGTGCATACGGAATTGAAAATGTAAATTTGAAAAATATGAATGAGGGTTTTGTTTATAGAAAAAAGGAATACTTACTTCTCACAAACTTTTGTCTGCAAAAAACTCAATAATTAATTCTCACAACTGCCGCAAAGGTAGCATTTTTTTTCTTTTTGCTAAACAAAATGCAACATTATACATGTTTTTATCACATATATCCTTATTTAAGAACTTGCGTTTTGGATATCCGTATAATAAGCATGAGATTTGCAGGATTATTTCATATTCATTTTTAAATATTTTACATATTATGAGACAGAATTTCTTACTTCTTAGTTTTTTACTTGCATTTGGGATTGTATTTGCGCAAAAAAATGCAACTGTTGTTGTTTTCTCTGAACAAGGAGAGCGTTTTCAATTGGTGCTTAATGGATTGCTTCAAAATCAGTATCCTCAAACAAATGTGAAGGTTGAAGGCTTAAATGCAGAAAATTATTTTCTAAAAATTATGTTTGAAGATGCGTCAATTCCTGAATTTGATTTGAACTTTTTTGCCACACCTTTGGGATATGAATCTACGTACAAACTTAAAAAAATGAACACTGGCAAATATTCGCTTCGCCCAGTAACAAGTGTCGAAATGAATGGAGGAGATGGCGAGCCAGGCAGACCTGTTCAAAATCAACAAGTTGTTGTTTTTAATCCAACAGCAACACCTTGGGGTGGTACAACAACAACAGGTACTTCAATGAGTACAAATATAACTGTGGGGGGAGCTACTTTTAGCAATGACATCAATATTGGCAACCAAAATAATGATATGGGGCAAATCATGCCTGCCGAAACACAACCTATCATTATATATGTACCTGGCTATACTGGGCAAATCGGTTGTTTGATGCCGATGGACGCTGCAAGTTTTGCACAAGCAAAACAAAGCATCAAATCTAAATCTTTTGAAGATGACAAACTCAAAATTGCGAAACAAATTTTGAATAATAACTGCGTTACAACCAATCAAGTAAAAGAATTAATGGGTGTAATGACTTTTGAAGATTCTAAATTGGAACTCGCCAAATATTGCTGGGGCTATACGTATGATGTAAAAAACTATTACTTGGTAAATGATGCCTTCACTTTCTCGTCTTCGATAGATGATTTGAATGATTATATGGCAGCACATCCTGTAAATAAGCAATATGGAGTTGCAGGGCAAAATATGACACAAACTAATACGCCTAAAACACCGCCTAAAACAAGTACATATCACAATACAAATACAGGGGTAGTGCATAACCCTGGTAATACAGGCATTGTAAAACCGAATGACAATGCAGGAAAATGTACATTTCCAATGTCAGATGTAGATTTTTCTAATATAAAAAATACCATTAAGGGCCAAAGCGCAGAGGATAGCAAACTTAAAGTAGCAAAACAACTTGTTTCGGGGACTTGTCTTCGCAGTGCGCAAATCAAAGAATTGTTAGATTTGTTGAGTTTTGAGTCAAACCGTTTAAACTTAGCCAAACATTGCTACAAACTGGCTTTTGACCCACAAAGCTATTTCTTGATAGATAATGCACTTGCTACAAAAGCGTCAAGAGATGATTTAGAAGCCTATATCAATACCCAAAAGTAATATTTTTTTGAGGCTGTCCTAAAAAAGGGCAGCCTCAAATCAAGCGTTTAGTCCGCAATCTTTCCTCCTTTAGCCGCCCATTTCACAATCGTTTGAATAGAAGCCGCATCAAGTTGTCCCCCTTTTGGCATTCTTGGGTTAGACGAAGATGCAGGGTCAGCAACCGTTGCTTTGATTTTTGCTGCATTGAGCGAGATATTTTCGTCTGTTGCTAAATTGACGTTTCCTGCCCCACCATAGCCGCCATGTC
>JAAFHL010000596.1 GCA_013298365.1 Bacteroidota bacterium
AAAATATTTGCAAATTATACAAGAAGTAGTTAAGTTTGTATCGAAGGTTTGAAAATTGATGTGAAAAGTAGGGCTGCTTAGCGGAAAAAGCGGAAGGAATGGCGGAAAAGAAGCAAAATTGGTTAACGGAACAAATAAAAGCCCATAACAAAGTGCTGCTGTACATGCCGCTAAGGCAACCCCACAAGGCAAACGGGCGGCACGTCATCAGCACCATCGTTAGGCGATGTTAAAAAATAATATTAAGTTTGGGTTTAAATTATATAAAATTACAACGAGTATGATAACGGTTGAAAAAGACGACAAAAAGTTTGAAATTACTTATTTGGAGCATATGCTCCATTTTAAGAATTTGGAAAGTGTCTTATCCAATGGACTTCTTTCACATAATGAAGCGTATAGGAGAGAACTTATAAAAGAAGATATTTCTATGAGCGAAGTTCAAGACAGGAGGCATCAAAAACGTTTCACTATAAATGGCAAGCAAATTGGGATACATGATTTGGTGTCTTTTTACTTTAACTCAAGAAATCCGATGCTTTATAGAAGGAGAAATGTTCAACCTGAGCTACTCATTCTTCTTATTAGTGCTGATATACTTGATAGTAATACTAATAATAGTCAATTTGCTATTTTTTCAGATGGAAATGCTGGAAGTAGTGCCACAAACTTTTTTGTAGGTAAAGGAAATCTCATCAATGTTGATTTGAATTTAATTTATAGTAATTCATGGAATCATGATGATGCAGATATAAAAAGAGAAAATGTGCGGAGAATGTGTTCTGAAGCTTTGGTTTATCCTTCCGTATCTGTTTCGGCTATTGAAAAAATTATTTGCCCCAATCAGATAATGTACGATTTAGCAGAAGGAGTAAAAACTAAATTAGGCAATAGCGTTTCTCATATTACCATAGAAATTAACCATGGTTATTTTTTTTAAAATGAACGAAATTTTTGAAGATGATATTTTCAGTCCACAAGGGTTAATAAATTGTTTAAAGCAGACAAATAACTTAGATTCAATATATCAAAAGCAGGTAAGACACTATAAACTGGAACATCATACTTTACTCGTAATGAACCAATTTGAGAAATATTTTTCTTGCATGGATTTACCAATAAGTAAAAATCTTTTTCGTTTGATGTTAGCATTGCATGATATAGGAAAGCCACAGGCATTTATTGAAGGTAATATAAAAAATCAGTATAAATACACTGTCAATATTATCAATGAATTACGTGGCATTTTGCCTTTCAGAGAGGATGAAATTGATTTGCTAGTTGTTTTGGTAAGTTCCGATGTTTTAGGAATGTATTTGCAATATCAAATAAACAAAGATAATGCTTTCAATCAAATTGTATTATTAGCTGCAAAAACTAATCTAACAAGTTTGATGTTTTTTGAGTTATTAACTGTTTATTATCAGTGTGATATAGCAGCCTATACTAAAGAAGCTGGAGGACTAGCGTATTTGGAACATTTGTTTTCTTATCAAAATGATAAAAAAATTTTTGATGGACATACAAAAATGCTTAAATTCAACCCGATTTTAGAGGGTAAGTATAACGAACTAAAAAAAATATTTTTATGACTAATATCAAATATATAAAAGGAAACATATTCACTACACAATGCCAAACATTAGTCAATACGGTTAATTGCGTTGGTGTAATGGGGGCAGGTATTGCGTTAGAGTTTAAATACCGCTACCCAATTATGTTTGAAAAGTATGTTAGCCATTGTAAAGCAAATTTAATTGAGATAGGAAAGTTATGGATATATGATATTCCAAATTCTGAAAATAAAGTATTAAATTTTCCAACAAAAAGAGATTGGAAGTTTCCAAGCAAATATGAATATTTGGAAAGAGGACTTAAACGTTTTTTAGAAACGTATAAAGAAAAAAAGATTACATCAATAGCATTTCCAATGCTTGGAGCACTCAACGGAGGATTAGACCCTGAAAAAGTAAGAGATTTAATGTATAGTTATTTATCTCTTTGTGATATTCCAGTGGAAATATACGAATATGACGCTTATAGTTCTGATGATTTAGTAGAAGATTTAAAAAAAGCTCTCCTAAAGAAAAGTGTTAAGGAACTAGAAGCTCAAACAAGGCTAAGAAAAGAAACTATTTTAAAATTAAAAGATGCCACAAATGATGGAGATTTTGTAAATCTAATGCAACTAAAAAAAATTAGAGGTATTAGCGAGGAAACACTAAAAAATTGCTTTAGTTTTGCTATGGATTTGAAAAACAATCCTAAGAACGAGGTGCTTAATATTTTTGACAATAATCCAATCGAACCTGTAGTTATCTTAGAAAAACAAATAGAAATACCTATTAAAGACAATGTTATAATTCCTTCTCCGAAAAAAGTGGCAGCTAAAAAGAATAATAAGGTAGAGATTCCTATTTTAGAGAAATGTTTATTGACAGGGTTAGATGAGCAAACAATTATAAAAATTGAAAGCAAAGAAACTCATATAATGCTTGATTCTATCATTAATTATTGTAATGGCTTAAACTTAAATTTAGGTAAATTTATGACCCAAAATTATAAATAAAAATCGCCTAACAATGGCATGAGCGTCAAGCGTGGCGAATCTAAGCGCAAAGCCAACCCGCCGCCTCGCCTGCGTTCATGCGTGTCGTTATTCGCCACTGGTAAAAAAGTAATTCTTGTTAAACTGTGTGTAAAGCTAAATTTGTGGAAAAAGTTTTCGCTTCACGTTGTTTCGCAAAAACCTTTTCCACAAATTTAGCAAAAAGACTAA
>JAAFHL010000597.1 GCA_013298365.1 Bacteroidota bacterium
TCTGCCCTATCAAAGCCTTGAAAGTGGCTGAAGGTGAAGCCGAGCTTGCAGTAGATTCTGTGGCTGATTTCGAAATTACAGAATTTAACAAAGACGCAAAACGTATTTCTTTGTCGCATACAAGTACTTGGCAGAAAAAAACAGAAGATGAGTCTTCTGAGAAAAAAACTGCAAAAGTAAAAGCGAAAAACAAAGACATCGAGTCTGGCGACAATTCTGCAATGGGTGATAATGAAGCCCTAGCGCAATTGAAAGAGAAAATGGAAGCAAAAACTGACGGAGAATAATCTTCGTAGTTGAAATACAAAAAACACTTGCTAAGTCGAAAGATTTGGCAAGTGTTTTTTTTGTTGGTTTATGTTGAGAAGGGGATAGGTTTTTCATAAAACTGATATTACCCCCTATTCTATTTACAGCTCCGCCCTTAAGGACGGAGCTGTAAATAGGATAGAGGGGGTACTGTAAATGAGGATAATTTTGGGACATCATGTAAGGATTTGTTTCAAAAAATATGCTTTGTAACGTGAATAAAATAAAGTATTAATTTGCATATTGCCCCGCATTTTGGTGCAGCTCAATGATAAGGGGCAAAATATCGGTAAAAAAATAATATAGCGCACTCTCTTCTATCAAATTTTTCGTGCTTGCACGAAAAAATATGTAATATTGGGGGATTTGTCGCCATTTCTACCGATATTTTGTGCCTACGGCACAGGTGAAATAGAGAAAAAATGCTTAATAAAAATTTATACTTTATTTTATTGGCATTGCTTTGAAGCTTATCTTTACAAAAATTATCGTACTATAACGAAAAAAGCTATATGAAAAGTAATTTACTTTTCATATAGCTTTTTAGCACTTTTTTGTTGTAGGAAGAAATTATTCCTTTCCTAACAAAAACATTTCAGAAATACAGGTTTTATCAAATTTTGTACCTGGGTGTACTTCTATAATCGTGATTTTGAGTTTACGTACTTTATACACTTGCCCATTTCCATAGTCGGCAATGACAGTCAATAGTTTAGAAAAGTTTTTTTCATTTACTTTTCGGTAACTTTCATATTTTACATCTGCTGTTTGCACATCGGTTCGGATTACGTTATTTGCATCAATATATTGTCTTTCAATCTTAACTTTTGCCAAACGACAATTCTCATAATAATCGTCTTCTGTTTTTGGAAAACCATTGATAATGGCAATCGCAGAAAGTTGATAATCATCTAAAATGATTTCTACAAACTCGCCAACACCTTGATGATTAGAGCCTTCTGCCCAAACTGTCCCGAAATTTCGGTCATACAAATTTTCTACCCCATAATAAATATCTGCTTGACTTGACACTTTTGTTCGCAAAAGCCTATCTTGTGGAATACGATAGGTATTGACAAACTCATTTAGAACAGAGATGTTATAGTCATATTCTACGTGCATAATAGAATATTTATTGATAGGGAAATCGGTTTGATTTAATACATAATAACCGTCTTGCCAAGTAAGTTTATTGAAACCTACGCCAAAAACATGGATAAAATCTTTTGGGATTTCGCCACAGTCCAACACCATCGAAAAGTCTCTAATTGTACCTTTGCCCCAGCTGAGTGCAGGGGTAAAATCGTATTGAATGACACGGCTATGATATTTTGGAATAAACGCTTGTGGTCCTTTGATATCTCTGTAATAACTTTTTACCTTATATTCTACATTCACCGTTTTACTTGTTACTTTTGGCATGATAAAATTTGCCAAATACATTTTACGTTTTGTACGAATCGGTGTGTTTTTGCTTTCGGAATAAAGGCTGTCATTCCAAACTTGTGGGTCTATTCTATCTGTAACACTTACTGCTTGCCCATCTTCGAGCCACACTTTGAAATCTGTAACATAATCAGCCTCCCAATTAAATACATCATCGCCTACCACGCTTGACATAAAATAGATAGGTAAGCCACATTCTATGGGCAAATCTTGCTCTTGATTGTTCCAAAATTCATAGCTTACTCGAACTTTACAATAGTTCCCTTCAACTTTGATGTTTACTCTTTCCGAAAAAATACTGACTTCTGCCTTGTTTAGGATACGAATGCTAGATACCTTGAACACGTTTGAACGGTCTCCTGCGGTCTGTTCGGCATATAGGGGTGAAAGCATGATGCCTAATAAAAGACTGATTAGAAGTTTAATCGTTATTTTTTGCATTATAGTATAAAAATAAATGTACACAAATTTTTAAGTTTGCAAAGATAGAAATATTTGGTGGTAGGCTCAATTTTTTCCGCAAAAAAATGACAAATTACAAAGAACTTGCCATTTTTATTTCATGTATATCGTTAATTTATTGAAAACGAGCGTATTGAATGCTTAGTGTATGCTTCATACAATTTTCCTTATTCCAATAAATTATTTTTCCATTTTTTATCTGCAAATTCCGTAATTTCTTCGGCAAGACTTGCCCATGCACCTTCTTTTGTACGGGTTTCATCTAATTTTTCAGGGTCTATCTCGCTTGCCAACATCACCGTTGAGCCTTTCATCGTGTATTTTTTGCTGCCCTCATACATGACAAGTCGCAATTTCATCGGAATTTTTTCTCTGCGGCAGCCTGTTTTGTACAAAAACGTTACCTCACCTATGCCGTCAGCATCTAAATCCGTAATATTTGTGCCTTTTTGAAAACCACATACCAAGTTGAAATCGCAACGTGTTACAAAATCGTGTTCTTTCCAAGTTTGTTTGAAAGTTGTATCTTTTTCTTTTACTTTGCTAAATTTGTAGGCA
>JAAFHL010000598.1 GCA_013298365.1 Bacteroidota bacterium
GAAAGGATGTCTGCCAATAAAGGTATGCGAAAGTCCCATTTCTAAGCCTACTCTGCGTACTTCATCTTTAAACAAATAACGCAAAGGCTCTACTACTTGCAAGTTCATTTCTTTGGGCAAACCGCCTACATTATGATGCGATTTGATGGTAACAGAAGGTCCTTTTACGGATACACTTTCTATCACATCGGGATAAATTGTGCCTTGTACCAAGAAATTTGCGCCTTCTATTTTCTTCGCTTCATCTTGAAAAACCTCTATAAACACTCTGCCAATGGTTTTTCTTTTTTGTTCAGGGTCAGAAATACCCGCAAGTGCAGAGAGAAAACGCTCCGAAGCATCTACGCCTATTACATTCAATCCCAACTCTTTATACATTTCCATCACCTGCGGAAACTCATCTTTTCGCAATAAACCATTATTTACGAAAATGCAAGTTTGTCTATGCCCAATCGCTTTGTGTACAAGCGAAGCCGCTACAGTAGAATCTACACCGCCCGACAAACCGCAAATTACGTTTGCCGTTTCGCCTACTTGCTTGCGAATGTCATTTACAGTTGTTTCTACAAAAGCAGCAGAAGTCCAATTTGGCAAAAGCCCACAAATATCTATCAAAAAATTGCGAATAAGTTGCGCACCTTGCAAAGAATGGCTTACTTCTGGGTGAAATTGAATCCCAAAAACGGGCAGAAATTCATGCTCAAACGCCGCCACTTTTACATCTTCTGTGCTTGCTGTGATGCGATATGCCACAGGCAGTTGCGTAATCGTATCGCCATGACTCATCCATACTTGGGTTTTTCCATCTATTTGATGTAACAAAGTCGAGCTATAATTTTGTGCCAACATCGCACGCCCATACTCACGAGTGTTTGCATTTTCTACCTTGCCACCCAAGCTATTTGCAATCAGTTGCGCACCATAACAAACCCCCAAAATAGGCAATTTTTCAATAAAATCGGCAATCGGAAACGTGGGGGCATCTGCCTGATTTACCGATGCTGGACTACCCGATAAGATAATCCCTGCTACATCTTCGGTTATCACAGGGATATGATAAAACGGTACAATTTCGCAGTAAACCTGCTGCTCTCTCACACGTCTTGCAATGAGCTGTGTGAACTGTGAGCCAAAGTCTATAATGATAATTTTACGATTCATGGCACAAAGGTAGCGGGATTTTTTTTACCATAATAAAGACTTTTGGAAAAAAATAAAATTTACCATTCAATGACCGAAAGGGACCATTTTTTGCCAATGACATATTTTTTTCTTTGCACTAAAAGCGGGATTTGTGCCAAAGTTGCGGTAGTTGCGCCAATAATCATATAAGGAAAATGCGGGTCTTTGTCTCGAATCCATGTATAAAGCGACTGCCCCACCATTGTTAGCCCAAATACGCCTATATAGCCACTTATTTCACGAGGTCCAATGCTAAATTTTCGTTTTTGTTTTTTGACTTGAATGACAGATATATCCTTTAAGGCAATTGTCGCATCAAATGCTTGACGACTATATCCGTCATTATCATTTAAGACAATGTTATAATGATAGCTTAATACAGAGTCATTGATGCCCGTAATTCTGCCCGACAAATGTAAGTCGTCCCTTTTACTATAAAAATCAATAGGGTCGCCGATGTAAAAGACAACTCGCTTAAAATAGCTTCTGTGTCTGACAATGAGGGCTTTGTTTTGTGCAAAAACAGTGAAAAAACAAGATAAAAGCAATAATGTTAGTAAATTTTTCATCATCTAATGGGAAAATATCGTGAGTTAGATTTTTTGTATAAGTGTAAAAATGAGTGAAAGGTTGTTTCTGTGGGAAATTATATTTTATCAGAAATCATGAGCTTTTAAAGCTGCCAAAGAAGTAAGATAATCTGCCTGCGTTTTGACTTCAATAATAATATCTGGCACATTAGGAAGGGCTGAAACCGCTTCAAAAAAGCCGGTAAAATCTATATTTCCTTCCGTAAAAGCAATATGCTCATCGGTTGTGCCATGATTGCTGTGCAGGTGAATATATGCCAAGGCTTCTTGATAGTTTTCCACCCATGTTGCGGGCTTTTCTTTGCTTTCTGTAAAACAATGACTATGCCCTGTATCATAACAAATTCGTACATTTGGGCTATTTATCGCATTTATAATCGGCAAAATATAAGAAGTATTTTCTTCTCTTGTGTTTTCTAACAAAATCATTATGCCATTTTCTTGCAAAAAAGGTACATATTTTTCCCAAAAAAGAACCTGTTTTTCTATCCAAAAATGTTGATAGTTTCCTTTGGTAGAAGGGATAAAATTGGTATGAAAAACGACTTTTTTCATTTTCAATTCATTCGCAATTTCTAAGGATTGCTGCACCCGAAAATCACAGACTTCCACCAATCTGCTGTCTCTTGCTACAGGATTTAGGTCATAAAAAGCTCCATGCATTGTTTTTGGCAATTCAAAACCTTGCAACAGACTTTTATGCCTTTGTATCTCCTGCCGCAAACTCACCTTGTCTAAGACCCAAGTATAGTAAAAGTAAGACAATTCTATCCCAACTTGTTGATTTGTTAAATTATTCTGTCATGTTTGCGACAAAAACGAGAAGCTGATTTTGCATAATAAATTTTTGTGATATTTGTGGTTCTTTGACATTTCTTGTGGAGGGCATCTAAAATGCCTTGTTTTGGTAGGGACAGGGCAATGCCTTGTTTTGGTAGGGACAGGGCAATGCCTTGTTTTGGTAGGGACAGGGCAACGC
>JAAFHL010000599.1 GCA_013298365.1 Bacteroidota bacterium
CCGTGATTAGCGGTTTGTTCTGCTTCTTTGTCTCGATGCGAAATCAAGATGCCGATTATGAAATGCGTTTTGTTACTTTGCCTGCAATCGAAAAATTAAAGGAGATAAAAAGTCTTTTTTTAGAGGTTAAAACTTTGAGTAACAGATATTTGTTTGCGCCAAACAAAAAAGACAAAGAACGTTTACGTGAAATTATTGAAAAAGACTATCCCGCTATAAATGATACTTTTCAGCAGAATATTAAACAGTGGAAAGAGACAAAAGAAATAGAAATTATTCAAAAAATCTCTCAAAATAATGACCAAATTATTCAGTCATTGATGCACATTACCCGTAGCATAAAGTCCGATGATGACTACACCGATGACGCTAAAATGGATAAGCTTATCGCCGAATATGATAACATCGTCGTACCAAAATTGGCAGAAAATAAAGATGTCTATGATAGCATCATTCAAATGAAAGACCAAAAACTCACCTTTCAACAAGAAGAAAAAGCGAGATTTTTGACATATTTGGCAATTATTATCTCTACCATGTTAATGGTTGTTGTGTTAGTATCGCTTATTTCTATTAGATATACAAGACGAGATATTTCTAATCCTCTTACACATCTCAAAGATGTGATTGTGAATGTGGCACAAGGAGAGGTGAATTTGATTAGCAAGTCGGATAGAAAAGACGAGATTGGCGAAATGCAAAATGCCATTAGTGAAATGGTAAATGGTATGATTAGCAAAATTAATTTTTCCAATAGCATTGGAAAAGGCAATTATGACACGCATTTTGTGCCGCTTTCTGAGAAAGACGAATTAGGTCACGCACTCATCAACATGAGTAATAACCTCAAAAAAACGCAGGAGGAATTAAGGCATCATTCCGAGCAGTTGCAAGCCTCCGAAGAAGAACTAAAATCCCGTCAAAATGAACTGATTAAGGCAAATAGCGTATTAGAAGAAAATGTAAATGACCTGCGACAAGCACGTATTGCGCTGGATTTGAAGGCACAAGAATTGGAAGAGGCGAGCAGTTATAAGTCAGAATTTTTGGCAAACATGTCGCATGAGTTGAGAACACCTTTGAACAGCGTCCTTATTCTTTCCAAATTATTGGAAGACAACAAAGAAAAAAACCTTACGCCAAGACAAATAGAGTTTGCAAGTGTGATTCAGAAATCAGGTTCGGATTTGTTGAGACTTATCAATGAGGTATTGGATTTGGCAAAAGTAGAATCGGGCAAAATAGATTTGGAAATAGACAGTTATACGCCTGAAACCTTGGCAAAAGACATGGAAATGACATTCAAAGCCCTTTCCATCGAAAAAGACATCGAATTTGTGATAGAATTAGAGCCATCTTTGCCTACTTATATCAAAACAGACCTGCCAAGGGTAGAGCAAATTGTCAAAAATTTGTTGAGCAATGCTTTTAAATTTACCCCTAAAAAAGGAAGGATTGTGTTGAACTTGAAAAAAACGCCAAGCAAAGCCTTTTTTACCCAAAAAGCTTTGATGCAATGCAATGAAGTATTGGCAATTTCGGTTACAGATACAGGAATCGGTATTCCAAAAGAGAAGCATAATCTGGTATTTGTTGCCTTCAAACAAGCAGATGGCACAACCCAAAGAAAATATGGCGGAACAGGTTTGGGCTTATCTATCTCACGAGAACTTGCAAATTTGTTAGGTGGCGAAATCACCTTAGATAGCGAACTTGGCAAAGGCTCTACGTTTACGATTTATCTGCCCGTAGAGACAAAGCCTGCGCATCAACTTTCCATAGAAGAAGCTACTCTTAAAGCAAAAGGCATTTTGGCACAAGCAAATGTAAGCACAGAAGGGACAGTTTTTGGCGGAAAAGGCAAGAAATATCCCCAAGTAATTGCCGATGATAGAGACGATTTTCACGAAACGAGTAAATCAATCTTGATTATTGAAGATGACCTGCAATTTGCCAAAGTGTTATTAGATTTTGCAAGAGACAAAGGTTTCAAAGGCATTGTTATCAATCAAGGCGACCTTGCATTGCCCTACATTGAGGCATACAAGCCGCAAGCGATTGTGCTTGATATGAAGTTGCCTGTGATGGACGGCTGGACAATTTTGAAAAAACTCAAAGAAAGTGAATATGCGCATATCCCTGTTCATATCATGTCGGGTATGGACAAAGAAGGTTTAGGCATAGAACTTGGCGCAAGCAATTACCTCATAAAACCGATTTCCCCCGAAAAGTTAGACAATGTTTTTAACGATATTTCTACCGAATTAGATAAAAGCCTTCAAAGCATTTTGGTGATAGAAGATGACGAAAAACATAATATGGTTATCAAGGAATTGGTGAGTAGAAAAGGGATTATTGCTTCATCTGCCTATTCAGGTGAAGAAGCGATGTCGTGTCTGCGTGAAAATATGCCCGATTTGGTGATTCTTGATTTGGGCTTACCCGATATAAATGGCATAGAATTGCTCAAAAAAATCAAGGAACTTTCTGCTAAAATCCCTGTTGTTATTTTTACAGGGGTAGATTTGAACAAATCAGAACTGGCTGCGATAAATGCTTTTGGCAATATTCCTATCGTTATCAAATCAGAAAGTTCATATAGTCGTTTATTAAGCGAAGTAGAACAATTTATTTATCATATAAATAAGGTGAAAACGCCGATAATTGATGAAAAACTAAGTACTGATTTGGGCTTTGATGCTATCAAAAATGGATTAAGCGGCAAAAAAATCTT
>JAAFHL010000006.1 GCA_013298365.1 Bacteroidota bacterium
GATCTTGTCCTAAAACCTGTTTTATCCTGAAATAGGTAGTTTTTCTTGCATTTTCATTAGCATCAACTTATAAATCGCTGCCACAGAAAGCGAATCGCTTATTTCTCCATTTTCCACTTCTTGATACGCTTGTTCCAAGCTAACTTTCCGAATTTGCAATTGCTCTGTGTCTTCGGGTTCTGCTTCGCCGTCAGTCAGCTCGGTTGCCAAATACACAATGCCCCATTCATCTGTAACAGAATTAGATAAGTGCATTTCTAAAATAGGCGTATAGCTTTCAGCCGTCATGCCTGTTTCTTCTTTCAGCTCTCTTGCTGCACTTTCTACAGGAGAAATTTCAGTATTTCCACCGCCTTCTATGATTTCCCAAGAATAACGTTTTAAGGGATAGCGATACTGCCCAACCAACCAAATATCACCATCTTTGTAAGGAACAATGCCAATGGCGAAGTTTTTGAAATGCACCACACCATAAATACCTGGCTTTCCCGCAGGATTTAGCACTTGAAATTCCGTTACTTGAATCCAATTATTTTCGTAAATGGCTTGTGCTGAAAGCGTTTGCCAAGGATTATTTTCTGTCATACTGTTTTTTTACCACTAAGGCACTAAGGTTCACTAACTGGCTTTTTTCTTAGTGTTTCTTTGTGTCTTAGTGGTTATAAAATAATAATTATCTTCTCAAAGCCTTCAATTCTTCTACTTTTGCAAGCACTTCGCTACGTGGCATATCTCTAAAACGAGGCGGCAACAATTCCTTAGAAGTACATTCCAAAATAGCCGCATAGTTCATCAATTCGATTTCTTCGGGATAGGTAGGCGGCAAAAAGTCGCCAAAAACTTGCGCTACAATATCAAAATTCACTTTTTCTAAACCCAAACTTGCTGCCTTAAATTTCGCTCTTGTAAGGGCGGCTTCCATATCAGCGCCCGATTTTACGGTCATATCTTCAAAAAATTCCTCGTCAAATTCGTCTAAATTCATGTATTCCAAATCTGTTTTTTTCACAACAACTTGCAAAAGCTCCTTCTTTTCCTCCAAAGTTTCAGGATAAAACAAAGCGATATGCTCCTCAGCACGTCCTTGTCGCTTAAAATCCACAGGCAACAAATCGGGACGAGCCGTAATCAGAAACCAAATCACTTTACCCCGATTTTCGGTATTGCTCATAAAAGTCGCAATCATGGAGAAGACACGACTGCTCACGCCACTATCGCCCGAAGCACTTCTATTGCCCAAATACGCATCTGCCTCATCTATCATCACCGCCACAGGCGACATCGCTTTGAGGATTTTCAACACTTTTTCAAGGTTGCCTTCGGTTGCGCCCTGCCATTGCGAACGAAAATTTTTGAGCATCACCATCGGTACGCCTATGTCATTTGCGAAGCAGGAAATAAGGTAGGTTTTTCCCGTTCCCACAGGACCGGAAACCAAATAACCCATCGGCATCACATCTGGACGACCTGCTTTGAGGGCGGTTGCCGCTTCCATCAAATTCTTTTTGGCGTAGGCATGTCCCGCAACATTGGCAAGGTTATATTTGGTTTGAATAAACTCTAACAAACCACCAGACTCGCTTTCAATCATTTCTTTTTTCTTGAAAACCAGCTCTTTATTGGTAAAAATAATTTTATTTTCGGCGGCTTCTGCCAACAAAATTTTGAGTTGTACCAGTTTCAAACCTGCTGTATTTTTTGCCAAAACTGCTGGTGGCATTTCAAAATATTGAGCGGCATCAGTCCTTTCTTGCAAGAAATTCTGAATAAATGCCAGCCTGTCTTCTTCTTCTGGGTACGGAATTAAGACCTCATACGTATATGGATTCTTGACATATTGCTGATTGATTTCCGAAATATTTTCGGTCAAAACGCAAGTAATCATATTCGGGCTTTTGAAACGCTCATCTGTTGCCCATTTTTGCAAGAAAATAAGGGAAAGACGCTCATCATTTCTCGCATTATTTGCCTCTGACATTGGAATCAAAGTCTCTGCATATTCGATAATAAAGGCAACTCTTTTGGGTTTTGCAACACTTGCCTTCAAAAAATCCGCTAATCTTTGGGCATCATTCGACTTCAAAGGCGTGTCTTTTGTCGCAGGTTTATTGCCCTTTTCATTATTATCCATATATTGAAGCAAATGCCCAATATGCCCATCTATCAATTTTTGCTCCGCCTCATCAAACCAATTTCCTACTTTTTTGGTCAAAGAAGGATTTTGGACTTGTGCTTGCGGTTTCGGCTTGTCTTTTTGGTCCAAATAAGAAATCAAATGATTGACAAATTCCTTGTTAAAGCACAACATAAAATACGCATTCAACGCCAAAAATGCTCGTTCAGGGTCGCTTGTCAGCGCAGAATAGTTATTGCCCGAAACTTGGTCAAAAATTTCCAAAGTAGTTTTGAAATCTTGGCGCATTTTCCCTGCCCCTCCAAACTGCATGTCATCTCTAAAACGAATGCCCATTGCCCTATCATAATGCACGATAATGTCATAATATTTGAACATTTCGTCATTCAGAAAGTCCTTGACTTTCATATACTTAGCCTTCCCATCTTCTTTGATAGGAATATATTCATTGATGTTTCCATGCAAAATAAATTGCGAAACATTTTGCGAAAGGTATTTGCGTTTGATAGCCTGCGCCCATTCAGGCACCTCCAATTTGCGCTGCGGCGGCGGTGTAGGCGTAGAAGATTCTATTTCGATTTTGATTTCTGACATAATTTATCGTAAAAAAATTTGATATGGCAAATGTAATAAGATTTAAGGAATATTTGCAAGGCTTTTGTTGTGCAAAAAACAACTTATATAGTAGGTGTTTGTGTGGCATTTTCATACAATTCAAACAGCTCATGCAATTTGACTTGTAATACTTTTTTATCAATCAATTTTCGTTGATATTCAGCCACTAACGTAGGCGAAAGATGCCTACTCAAGGCATATTCCACAACTTGCGCATCTTTTGTAGGGCAAAGTAAAATGCCAATACTGGGATTCTCATGCGTTTTTTTTATGTCTCTGTCTAAGGCTTCCAAATAAAAACTCAATTTACCTAAATGTTCTGGCTCAAATTCTACTACTTTTAGTTCAATTGCCACCAGACAACTCAAACCCCTATGAAAAAAAAGCAAGTCTAAGTAGTAATCATGTATTCCTACTTGTACTTTATATTCTTCTCCAATAAACACAAAATCATTTTCTAACTCCAAAATAAAGTCTTTCATGTTTTGGATTAATGCTTTTTGTAAATCTTTTTCATTATAATAAGTAGGCAGATTCAAAAACTCAATAACATAATTATCCTTAAAAACACCCCTTAAATTTTGTGATTGGGGCAGGCTTTTTAAGCCTTCAAATATTTCTATATCTGTGAGCATAAAACGCTCAAAAATACTGGTTTGAATTTGTCTTTTGAGTTGTTTTACTGTGTACCTTTCCTTGATAGTCAAATAGATATAAAAAACTCTTTCTTCCAAAGTTTTACAGCCCGCAAGAATTTCTAAATGATGCGTCCAAGTAATTTTGCTTAAAAATAATATTACACTTTTATAATTATCTATTAAATGAAATTGTGTCATTTTCAACCCCACTATTTCATTTTTTAGATATTTCTCATTTTCAAGACAATAATAGGTTTCATAAAAACGCAACATTCTGTATAAATTTCGTTTATCAAACCCTTTTAAACTTGCGTGCTTGTGTGTCAAATATTCCGACAAATCATTTATAATCTTATCGCCTTTGCGTGAGTTAACCAATTTTTCACTCAAATACTTCCCAATTTCCCAATGCAAAGTAATAAGTTCTACATTTACTGCCCTAAACGAATTTTCTTTCGCTTTTTGAATCAGTTCCTCTATGGCTAAGAAATCTATTTCTATTGAATTTGACATGGAATTGCTATTTGATATGGCAAATGTAATAAGATTTAAGGAATATTTGCAAGGCTTTTGTCGCATGGAGGCTAGGAATTGTTACAAAAAAGTGGAAAGGATGGCACGCTAGCAGCGTTAGGTACACAAATATTTGCTTTTTGCTATCAAACTGCTTATATTTGTCATCATTTTTATCACAAAAAATATGGCATACAGTAAATTTACTTTTTTGAAAGTGAGAGAAGAACCTGGGGTAGAAGATAAATATCAGTTATTATTTACTGAAATTGAGCCACTTCTGCCGAGTGATTGGTTACTAACTACCTTAAAAATGGGGAAAAATGTAGCATTTTTTAGTGAAAAATCTCGCTCAGAGGCAATTGTTTTTCCTATTTTAGTAGAATTGCAAAATCAAAACCAAGGCAGATTTTCTATTTACTCTGGAGCAGATTTAGATGCTGATAGTCAAAAAGAATTAAATGGAGAATGTGATTTTATTTTGGGTTATGGCGAGCAAAAATATGATTTGGACAGCCCTATTTTTTGTATGATAGAAGCAAAAGACCAAGACCTCAAAAAAGCACTGCCGCAATGTATCGCACAAATGGAAGGCGCACGTATCTTTAATCAAAAACATGGAAAAAATAGGGACGAGATTTGGGGCTGTGTTACAACTGGCTCTGAATGGTTATTTCTGAAATTACAAAATCATTTGGTTTTTATTGATACAGAAAGATACTATTTGAAAAATTTGGGAGAATTGTTGGGCATTTTGCAATATATTGTGAATCAATATAAATCGTAGTGAATATTCTTGTAGGCTGCTTACATTAGGTACAAAAAGATTTGCTTAGGGCAATGAAACTACCTATATTTGTGTTTATTTTCAAACAAAAAATATATGGCATACGGCAAATTTACTTCATTAGTCAAATTTTGTAATACTTATCATTTACAAATTAACACAAGAACTAATATATTTGAGGGAGTTGCGTTCCCTGATTTTACGATTAGTGAACATTTGGAAAGAGATATTAGAGAAGGTAAGGAGTTTCCTTTATACACAGAAAAAGCGAAATCAGAATTATTAATTTTGCCTATTTTGAAGGAATTAAAGCGAAAAAATCCCTTTATTTCTGTTTTTTCGGGTTTTTCGTTGAACATAGAAGGACAATCAGAGCTTAATGGCAATCCCGATTTTGTATTGAGCGCAAATGACAATAAAGTAGAGATAGAAGCCCCCATTTTTTGTTTATTAGAAAGTAAAAATAATGCGCCTGACATAGGATTTGCGCAATGTGCCGCAGAGATGTATGCCGCTAAATTATTCAATACGGAAATGGGAACGCCACAAGAAACTATTTATGGTGCAGTTACAAATGCCTACGATTGGGTGTTTTTGCGCTTGACAGGCGATTGTGTTTGGATTGATATGGAACGCTATTATTTGAACGATTTGAATAAATTGTTGGGCATTTTGCAATATATTGTTAATCAATATAAAAAATAATACTTGTAAATAACTTATCATTTTCCGTTTAAATCCCCATTTTTATCGGCTCTGCAACAGGCAAAGCAGGTTTTTCAGGTTTGTCTTTATATTTCCATTCCATGCCTTCCAATTTTTGCTCCTTAAAAAGCACTTCATGTATGGGCAAATATTCCCCTTGTGGTTTCGATTTAAAAATAATTTTTTTGGCTTGATTATTTTCCAAGAAAACAAACATCTCTTGCGAAGTAGATTTATTCATGCCTTGATAACCTTTTTTCTCGTCTTTGATATAATAAATACTCTCACTATTGCCTACAACATGCAGACGAATGAGTTTATTGTCTCGAAATTTGCAGCGAAATTGTCGCCCTTTGATTTGATTGAAACCAATCGTATCTTGGGCTGCCACCAAAAAACAATTTCCAATAACTGCCAAGGAATCTATCTTTTTATTGCGCATATAAATCTTGATAGTGTCGCCCGAAAGCTGCGAAGAGTCTGACCATAAAGTTGGCTTTTTGTACAAAATAATCACCGAATCGCTGTACGCATATACCATAGAATCGGCAACGGCTTGCAAGTCTTTCATGTACATACGCACATGATGATAGGCTTTAAAAGTACGTCTTTTGAGGGTATCTTCTCTTGCATATAGCGTATCTGCAAGGACATACAAGGTATCTTTGTCAAATTTTTGGAGGGAAATAGGGTTTCGAGTCATATAAGTCTCATTTGTTTCGCGAAAAAACAGGGCATGACCGCCCCAAATACTAAGGCTACTGTCTTTATCTACAATTTTTACCTTGCCATCAGCCGTTCCTGTATTGTTTTTGTTATTAAAAGTGGTTGTATCTGCCCAAATTGTGTAAGAACTGTCTTTTTGCTTAATCAAAACCTCGTCCCAAGCCATGCCACTGTCTTCTTTATTGTTAAAATTCGCCTTTTTTGACCAAACCATATAAGAGCTATCTTTATTGCAAATAAACACATTTCCTTGTGCATTTCCTGTCTCTGCTTTGTTGTCGAAAGTAGCCTCATCTGCCCACATACGATAACTGCTATCTTTTTGAATCATGAACAAATGCCCCCACGCACGTCCTGTGTTATTTTTGTTATCGAAACTTGTGGTATCTGCCCAAACCGTATATGATTTATCTTTTTTACGAATGATAACATCATTCCATGCCATGCCTGTCTCATTTTTTTTGTCAAATTTTCCTTGTTTTGCCGTCAAAATAGAACTGCTATCTTTCTGAATCATGACCACATTTCCTTGCATATTTCCTTTTTGTGTAGTTCTGTTATAGTCTGCGGAATCGGAATAAACCGTCATAGAACTATCCAATTGTCGCATAAATACATTTCCTACCATGGTAGCAATTTTGGTAGAATCGTCATAATCGGTAAAATCTGCCTCTAACACATAGTCTTTATTGACCACTTTTGTACGACTTTCCAAATTCATTTTCTTGGTTCGGGTTTCATACGTACCTTTTTGCGTATCAAACTCCCCATCTTCACTTTTTATGTGTGTATAAGCCATAAAAATAGCCGTTTCATTTCTTGTGTCATAGCCCAAAGTATCGGTAGTGAGGGTATAATCTTTGTTTACCAATTTCACATTTTTCTTAAAATATGCCATTTCTTTGTTCGGATAATAGTATCCTTGCTGACTTGTAAGCGTATTTTCAGCATTAACTAACTTGCCGCCTGTCAAGTACTTACCATAATTTTCTGCCCGATAAAAGGTGAGTTTTTCGCTTGTCAAAACCACTTTTCCATCAGCAACTTTGGCATTTCCCATCGCATCAGCCACTTTTGTGTTGCCGTCATAGTCCATGCGGTTGCAGGTAAGATTCACATTTTGTGGCATTTCTGCTCGCACATGTTGATAGGCTTGAAAAGTATTGTTACTCACGTCATAATGTGCGCTGTCGCAATAAAAAGTAGTGCCGTCATGCGAAATGACGACATTTCCGATAAGGCGTTGCGTTTCTAGCCCGCCATTTATTTCGTATATCAAATCATCGCTATTGATTATCTGAACCAATTTAGATTCTTGGGCAAATAGCATTGAATAGCAAGTTATTAAAATAATAAATAATGTCTTTTTCATATATTTCACGCAAATTTTCGCAGATATAAAAGCCGCAGATTTTTCGCAAATACGCCTAAAAATCTGCGTTCATCTGCGTAAAATCTGTGAAAATCTGCGAGACAAAGGTACAGCATATTTTCCAACCCTGCCCCCTGCTATGTTTTTTTTGCGGAGAAATGCGTTGTTTTGAGGGATAATTGCGATAAAATACATATAATTTAAGGGTAGCGGTTTAGTTTCTCGCAGATAAAGGCAGATTAAACCACAGATTTTCGCAAATAAATACTAAATTTGCGAAAATCTACGCTCTTTAATTTGCGAAAATCTGCGAGAAATTAGTCGTACTTATAGACACAAAAAATGTTCCTACAACGCTGCATAGAACTTGCACTTAAAGCCGACAGCCGCACATTTCCCAATCCCAAAGTTGGGGCTGTGATTGTATATGAAGGCAAAATCATTGGGGAAGGCTATCACGAATATGCGGGCGGTCCTCATGCAGAGGTAAACGCTGTTGCTTCTGTGCAGGACAAATCTTTGTTGCCGCATAGCACGATTTATGTGAGTTTAGAGCCTTGCAATCATTTTGGTAAAACACCGCCTTGCGTAAATCTTATTTTGGAACACAAAATCCCTAAGGTTGTGGTAGGTTGCCTTGACCCAAATCCACAAGTAGCAGGAAAAGGCATTGTAAGGTTGCGTGAAAACGGCGTAGAAGTACATGTAGCGGAAAATGTAGCAGCTTTTCAGGCAATTAATAACGTGTTTTTTTGCAATCAAATCGAAAAAAGACCCTATATTGTGCTAAAATGGGCGGAGTCGCAAGATGGTTTTATTGCGCCACTTCCGCCACGCCCTTATCCCATTTCTGACAAAGAAAACAGCCTTTTTGTACATCATTTGCGGGCAAAACATCATGCCATTATGATTGGGGCAAATACGGCACGCATTGATAATCCGCAACTTACGGTCAGAAAAGTAGTAGGAAAATCGCCGATTCGTATTGTGTGGGACAAAAACCTGCAACTTCCCCAAGATTTACATCTTTTTATAGATGGCAATGAAACCATTGTGTTAAATGTGCATAAAAATGAAAAAGTTGGGAATGTCCGCTATTATATCCCTTCCCAGCATGTAGCATGGGAAAATATACATATCATGGCAAAATGCTTGTTTGAAGAAGTCGGAATATGCAGCATTTTGGTAGAAGGGGGGCAAAATTTGTTGCAGCAGTTTATTGATGCAAAATTGTATGACGAAGTGCATCGTTTTGTAGGAAAAATACGTTTTGAAAAAGGAATTGCTGCGCCTTTACTTTCATTGAGAAATGAAAAACAGGGTGAGTTGTAGTGAAATTAAAGGTATAAAGGTGCAAAGAAAATAAGCTCAATATTTTATCCCAAATACTTTTTCCCATATATCTGCCCTATTTTTGCCCATTTCTCCCTGCCAAACTATCTGCCCATTAGCCACCCCCCAAAGCATGGCATTTTCTGGCAAATATTCTATATCATGGGTAATACAAATTATCGTTTTACCATGTTGTATTAAAGTAGGTAAAAAATCATATAACCATTTTTTGTTAAAAGGGTCAAGCGACTGTGCAGGTTCATCTAACAGTAAAATAGGTGTTTCTTGCGTCAAAGCTCTTGCAATACACACTTTTTGCAACTCACCTCCTGAAAGGGTTTGCACATTTTGTGTTACAAGTGTTTCCAAGTTGAGTAAGGCTATATATTTTTGGGCAATCGCTTTATCTACCGTATCAAAATTGCCCAACCAATTTAAATAGGGAAACCTACCCATCAAAATATACTCAAAAACAGGGACTTCCACAGGTACACTTTGCATTTGCGATACAAAGGCAATCTTCTGCGCACGAACTTTTGCCGAAAGTGTTGCGATTAAATTGCCCATAATGGAGATGTTTTCGCCTTCTTTTTCAATACCTGCAATACATTTCAGTAAAGAACTTTTTCCACTTCCATTACGCCCCACACAGAAATGCAACTTCCCCATATCAAAAACAGCAGATACATCTCGCAAGATATATCTGCCGTTGCGCATCAACTGCAAACCATTGATGTCAATACTCATCTTCGTTAAATAGAAAATCTTCTTTTGAAGGATAATCTGGCCAAATTTCTTCGATATTCTCGTAAGGCGTTTCATCTTCTGGCAATTCCTCAAGATTTTCAATTACCTCTAACGGCGCACCTGAGCGTTGAGCATAGTCTATCAATTCTTCTCTTGTTGCAGCCCAAGGCGCATCTTCAAGATATGTGGCAAGTTCTAGTGTCCAGTACATATTTATTTAGTTGATAATGAAAAATAAAAATTTTATTTTTTGGGAGTGCAAAAATAAACTTTTTTTTTAGATTACAAATATATTTTTTTGCTTTTTTATTTTTATCCCTAAACCTGCTTTATTCCCTCCCAAAAATAGTGTAACTTTGCAGCCTGAAACAATTAACCATTATAAAAATGAAATTTGGCGTAATTACTTTTCCGGGTAGCAACTGCGACCACGATTTGATTCATAGCCTAAGACACAATTTAGGGCAAGAAGTCGTTTCTCTTTGGCACAAAGATACCGATTTGAAGGGCTGTGATTTTGTCTTTTTGCCAGGCGGCTTTTCGTATGGAGACTATTTGCGTTCAGGCGCAATCGCTCGCTTTTCGCCCATCATGGACGAGGTTGTACGTCATGCGCAAAGAGGGGGCTATGTGATGGGGATATGCAATGGTTTTCAAATACTTACCGAAGCAGGTTTGCTTGAAGGTGCTTTGATTCGCAATGTATCTACTCGTTTTGCTTGTAAAAATGTACATATTCTGCCGCAAACACATAGCAATATTTTGACCCAAAAACTCGAAAATCGTGCCTATAAAGTCCCGATTGCCCATGCAGAAGGCAATTATTATTGTGATGTAAATACGCTTGATTCCCTCAAAACGAACGAGCAAATTTTGTTCCGTTATTGCGATGCAAACGGTAATATCAATGCCGAGGCAAATCCAAATGGTAGCTTAGAAAATATCGCAGGTATTTGCAATAAAGGCAAAAATGTATTTGGTATGATGCCACACCCCGAAAGAGCAAGCGATAGCATTTTGGGCAATATTGATGGAAAATTTATTCTTGAATCGGTTCTAAGCATTTAATCTTGACGGAATATGGATTTTCTTCATCACAAAGAAACGGATAGAATCATTCATGATGCTTTTCGAGAAGACATAGGTACGGGCGATGTTACCGCACTCTCTACGATTGCCGCAAACAATATTTCCAAAGCAAAATGCCTTATCAAAGATGATGGCATTTTGGCAGGCGTTGCTTTTACACAAAGGGCTTTTCAGCTATTAGACCCTACTTTGGAAATGGAGATTCTGCTCACAGACGGGACCCCTGTCAAAAAAGGAGACATTGCTTTCTTTGTTTCTGGCAAAACAAGGTCTATTCTTTCTGCGGAAAGAGTGATTCTCAATGTGATGCAAAGAATGAGCGGCATTGCAACTCAAACCCAAAAAATTGTAAAATTATTGGAGGGAACAAAATGTCGAGTCTTAGATACCCGCAAAACAACGCCTTTGATACGTCATTTGGAAAAATGGGCGGTCTCTATTGGCGGCGGCACAAATCACCGCTTCGGTTTGTATGACATGGTGATGATAAAAGACAATCATCACGATTATGCGGGCGGAATTACGGCGGCAGTGACGGCTTGCAAGCAATATTTGACAGAAAATAATTTGAGCCTGCGCATCGAAGTAGAAACCCGCAACCTTGCCGAAGTTGCCGAAGTATTAGCGATTGGGGGCATAGACGTAATTATGCTTGACAACATGGACATTGAAACCATGCGCAAAGCCGTAGAAATGATAGATGGACAGGTAGAAGTTGAGGCTTCGGGGGGCATTACCGCAGAAACAATTCCTGCGATTGCTGCCACAGGCGTAGATTTTATTTCCATGGGCGCACTCACACATTCTGTTAAAAGCTTAGATATTAGTCTGAAAGCAGTATAGTCCTTGATGTAACATGTCATTTTTCTAAAAAATGACATGTTACATCAAGAACAAATAAACACTTTTGCGTTGATGTACGTTTAAATCTATATAAATACTGCAAAAAATGATAAAAACAGCCTTCAAATTTCTGCTCTACGACAAAGCCAAATCTTTTGGCGCACTGATGGGAGTCGTTATTTCTACCTTTTTGATTGGGCAGCAGGTAGGGGTTTTTACCTTTTTGACCAATAGCATGAATGTTTTGGCACGCATGAACCCCGAATATATATGGGTCATAGATAGCCGTACCGAAAATGTAAATTCATTGGGTTCGCTTGACATGCGTATTGCACGACAAATGGAGTCATTTCCTGGTGTAAAAAAAGTGCATCCTGTGTATATTAGTGGCGCATTAGTGCAGTTTCCTGATGGAGAAACATCGGGTATTCAACTAATTGGCTTAAATGCGCCTGAATTTGTTGGGCAACCACAAGCGCAAAATATTATAGAGGGGAAAATGTCAGACTTGCTGCCTGATGGTGCAGTTTGTGTAGATATTTTTGACAAAAGAATTTTTCGTAGTACGGAATTAGGCACTTCTTTTGAAATCAATAAAAGAAAAGTACACATAGCCGCCCGCACAAAAGGCGTAAGAGCATTTGGCGGCTCACTCGTTTATACGACTATCGAAAGGGCAAGAATGCTCACAAAAGCCTCGCCAAATGCGACAAGTGCTTTTTTGGTGGAGGCAATGTCTGGCATAGACCAAAATAAAATCGTCAAAGACATCAATCAAAATATTTATGGGGTAAAGGCTTGGAAAGGCGAAGAACTTGCTTCAAGCACCGTTTCTATTATCTTGAAAACCACAAGTATCGCCACTTCCGTAGGCACATTGGTTATTTTTGCCTTGATTGCCGGCTTCTTTATCATCGGACTCACATTGTATTCTGCCGCAGTAGATAGGCTCAAAGATTATGGCACAATGAAGGCAATCGGTGCAACAAATGGCTATATTCGCCGCCTGATTTATACACAAGCCTTTATCTTTGCGCTATTTGGCTTCGGAATCGGGTATTTATTAATGACAGCCTTCAAAAATGCAATTGCTAACTCTGGTCTCCTTTTTGATTATACCCCCCAATTTTTGGCAATGTTTTTCTGTGTAATTTTGTTGATTTCGTTAGGCGGTGCGTCTTTTGCTGTTCGGAGAATCATCAAATTAGAGCCTGCGGAGGTGTTTAGGTTTTAAAAATGGCTAAATCGTCCCATTTTTCTGCTACCTCTTCCCCGCCATTCTTTCGCACCACAATGTCTCTCACCCAGTCTTCTATTTCCAAAAGTTTTTCTTCAGAAAAACTTTTCAAAGGCGTTTTTTCTAAAATTGCCAATAGATTCTGTGCTGAAATAACGCCGCATGTTAAGCCAATATATCGCTGATAGGTAGCAGAATTAAGCCAAGCGACTACATAATGTTTAGAAATATTAGGATTTAACCTGATGCCATAGATTTCTTTGGAGAATAAAAAAGCAGTGTCCGAAATCGTTGCGACTAATTTCCCCTGTTGATGCGTTACGTAAACCCAATTTTCGCCTATAAACTCCGACTTTCTTTGCTGCCATTCTGGAAAATCAATGGGCATATAACGTTGTTGAAAATGAATATGAAAAGGAGAAATATCTTTGCCTTTGATGAGCTTAATTCCGTCATTTTCAGTCATGTTTTTTTGTGAAATGCTCATGCCACGCACGATTTCAGCGCAAGAAGCAAGTGAAAAACATTCTTTTTCTATCTCAAAAATAAAGGATTGTGTTGCTACCGGCAAGTCAATTTCGATGGCATAATTGGATTGTGGCGAAATATATTTTCTGCCAATTTCATGTTTTATCTTACCTGTTTCCGCATCAAAAATGGCAATTTCTGCCGAAAAAACAGGCGCATTTTGTGCGATAAAATAGCATTTTTCATCAGAAATGTTGCCGATTGTTTGCAAATTCATGTTCTCTAATAGATGTGAACGAATTTCAACAGCATCATTTTTCTGCAAAAAAGCAGTAGGTAAAATAAGGGCTGCATATCCTGATGAAAGCAAACATTTTGTCAAAATTTGTTCGCAAAAACGCTGATAAGGTGCATTTTTCCATACATATTTTTGGCTATTTCGAGGCAAATCGGGCAGTGTTTCAGGGGAAATATCAGATAATACAACATTTGTCCCTTGGAAAACACCTTGTGTATCAGTCAATTCTGGAAAAGACAATGCCCAATCCAAAGGCGGAAGCTCATTTTCTTGCAAACCTAAACTTCGTGCTATTTTTTCAATTTCTGCTTGTAAATCGGTTTTTTCCTGCGAGGTTTCGTAGCTTATTTCTATTTCAAATAAGGTATCAAGTGCATATTTTTGATGAAAAGTAGCCTTCATTTTTTGCAACAAATCAAAACGTTCATCATGGCGAGTAGCGATTTCGCAGATTTTTTGCTGCAATTTTTTTGCTTGTTTTTGATATGTATGTTGCTGCTGCACGTTGTATGTTTCCCGAGCTTTTTTGCGCAGGGCAAGCAAATTTTCCCAGTCGTTTTCTTTTTTACCTAAAAATGCCCAAGTCATTTCTGTGGAAAAACGACTTTGCAAAGGATTTCCATAAACAATATTCTGTTCAAAATCAGGCAATTCTACCAAATCACGATAATCTGTTTCTAAGGTATAATAAATATGCTGCGCCAATTCGCAAGCAAAAGCCTGTTTTGTTACCTGAATATGAAAGGAATTTCCACTTACTGCATAGACTTGCGTTAGCAAAAAACGCTTTTTTTCGCTAAAAATAGCCTCTTGCAACAACTGTGTTTCCGATTTAATTTTGCCTTCTTCCACAACCGTCATTTTCCCTGTCAAAGCATGTTGATAGGTAACTCGCCGTACAAGATTTGGCGCATAATATTCCCGTAAGGTATTGTCTCTCAAATCCCAACATTGCAATTCATCGCCGATGATTTTCATTTCAATTTGCAAAACTTTTCGTCCATCGGCATAAAAAAGCAAGGAAAGTTCCATTTTTGCCTGAATCCAAGCACGTATAAGGGCGGCAAGCAAAGTGCCTGTGCCGCAGTTGATGTCTAAAAAAGTGAGCTGATTGAGGGCAAAATTGAGTTCGGAAGGTTGTGGATATTTTTGTGCTATATTTCTAATATGCGCCCAATCTGTGTTTTGTGTAGCTAAAATAGGTTGCAAAACTTGGATAATTTGCTTTTGCAGCAGGTTTTTTACCAAGTTATTATGATAATTTGTCGAAAATGAATACAGAGAAGCACTAACGGCTTTGTAATCAGCCATCAATTTTTGAGGGAATTTAATATGCACATCTCGCTTTTCCATACATTATGCTAAGAATCAAAGCGCAAATGTATAATATTTTTAGTAAAAAGAAAATTAAATCTCATTTTTTTTATAAGAAAGCTGTCTATGAAAGAATAAAATTTGATTGTTAAAATAGAATATCGTAAATTTGTAGTCAATTATATAACAATAACTGTGGATTTATGTTAGGGAGTTTAGATAATGAAGTGATATTCAAAAAGGCATTTACCGACAAAATTGTTTTTGAACATTTTGTTAAAGACGTTTTGGGGCTTGATATAGAAATAGGAAAAATAGAAACGGAGAAGAAGTTTTCACCGCCGATAGGTTATGTTGATTTTGAAATAGATGTATTTGCTGAAACTGTGGACAAACGAGTAGCCGTAGAGCTTCAGAGAGCGCAATATGATTATAATTTTGACAGGTTTATGCACTATCTCCATATGTTGATAGCAGAGCAACAAAAATCAGCTAAAAAATATAAGGTAACTCAAACCGTTTATATGATAGTCGTGATGACTTTGCCATATAAGTTTAATGATTTGACGGGAGAGGCTGTTCAAGAAGAAGTAATTATTACAAAATTTAGTTCAAAAAATCTTCAAGGAAAAGAAATAGATATTTATGCACATCAAATGACAACCTTGAATCCTAATCATCCGCACCCAGACACGCCACAGCGAGTGAGGGATTGGTTAGATTTAATCTATCAATCTATTCACAGTCCAGAAAGACCCAGCATTAATTTGCAAAATTTGGGGATAAAACGTGCTGCGGATTTGATTGATTATGAGAAACTTACGCCCAAAGAATTGGCAGACGCAAAAAATAAAGAACAAGGGGAAGTGGTGAAAAGTATCTATAAATTGGAAGCAACACGAGACGTGGCAAGAAAGTTATTAGACTTAGCTGTTTCCATGGATATAATTATTCAAAGCACAGGGCTAACAATTGATCAAATAGAAAAGCTTAAAGAAGAATACATTTCTCGATAAAATTATTTTTGAATATAACAAAAAAAGTATCTGCCTCTCTTTATTAAAAATGAACCGAATAACTTACCGAAGGAATCCACATCATAAAACTATATTCTTTCAGCTTGGAAACCCATTGAAAATCGCCGGGCTTAACAGGCGTATAACCTCGGTCTAAATATAAATAGTAGGGATTTCTTCTGCCATATAGATTGTAAATACCATACGCCCATGTTCGCTCCGATTTGAGTTTTTTCTTGGTCGTTTGATAGGAAATGTCTAATTTATGAAAAGGACGTAAGGTGAAATTATTTCGCCCTGCACCATAACCTGCTACATATCCTGCTTGATAGTTCGGTCCATAAAATAGAAAATTGTCATAACTTCCTGCATAGAAATTCAGTGAGCTTGGCACATTGTAGATTTCGGTGGGCAAAGTCGTTTTGTAGCCCGAAACAAAGACCCATGTGAGGGAAATATTGCGGGTAGGCTTGCCCAATTCTCTCGAAACATAGACAGAAACATTGTGTCTGCGGTCGTAGCGAAAAGGATAGGTTTTGCCGTCATTGATGTCGGCAAAGGTGCGTTGATTCCATGCCAAAGTATAACTAAACCAGCCATTCCATTTGCCTTCGGGCTTGTGTGCAAAAAATTCAAGTCCATAAGCAAGTCCTCTGCCCGAACTTATTTTGTCTTGCCAATTATCGGCACTTGGCGCAGCCGTTGCCGCATCTTTATAGTCTATGACATTGTGCAGGGTTTTGTAGTAGCCTTCCAAAGACAAATACCAAGATTTTGCAATATCTTTATAAACACCTAATACATATTGATGCGAATAGGCGGTAGGCACTTTTTCGGTAGCAGGCACCCACACATCATTTGGCAAGCCGATGCCATTGCTAGAAAGTAGATGCAAATATTGATAAATAAGCGAATATGAGCCTTTTATCGAAAAATTATCAGAAAGTAAATACCTAATATTGTAACGAGGCTGTACCGAAAAACGGTTTATGCCTTCGCTTGTCCAATATTCTGCCCGCAAACCGCCACTCATTGCGAGTTTTGCCGAAACATTGTACTCATCTTGCACATAAAAAGCGTGTGTGTAACTCCGAAATGTCTCTCTTTGATAAGTACTATCTAACACAATAGAGTCGTTTCCTTCTAAAGCGGTGAAACTATATGCAGGTAAAAAACGCTTATAGGTTTCTTCCATGCCTATTTTGATGCTGTGTTTGGGGCTTGGAAAATAGGAAAGCGATTGTTTGCCAATATAATCTGCCACATTTGCCAAAAAATCTATGCTTCCACCTGAAACAAACCTATTTCTGTTCAAATTTCTTGCCTCAAAATGTGTATTATAATTGTATTGTGTATAACC
This sequence comes from Bacteroidota bacterium, assembly GCA_013298365.1. Classification (GTDB taxonomy): domain Bacteria; phylum Bacteroidota; class Bacteroidia; order J057; family J057; genus JAAFHL01. The sequence goes on from JAAFHL010000006.1 coordinate 17,195, forward strand.
CGCTATTACATTCGCAAAAAGCTTATGATTTATCATACGTTGATAGCGGATAGAACCTGTAATATTGCCCCATGTCAAACGATTGCTACCCTTAGAGGTAAGCGTATCACTTATTTTTGAGGTAACATTTGTGGCAAATTTGTCATTTCCCATATAAAAACTCACATATATACGGTCTTTGGGCGAAAGTATGACATTTGTTTTGACGATAGCATCATAAAAATTGTAGCCTACTGAACCTATGCCGCCTTCTTGCAAAAAACGTATTCTCGTTGCAGGGCGAATAAAGGCATCTATAAATGACCTTCGGACAGAAATAAAACAAGAAATTTTGTCTTTGAGAATAGGTCCTTCTACGGAAATGCCTGACGAAACAAAGCCGATATGTGCATGTTTTTGCCACGATTTCATGTTGCCTTCTTTGGTTTGCAAGTTGATAACAGAAGAAAGTCGCCCACCATATTCGGGGGCAAAACCGCCTTTGATAAGTTCTACACTTTTGATGGCATCGGGTGAAAACAAGGAAAAGAAACCAAATAAATGCGTTACATTATAAACAGGCATTTCGTCTAATAACACAAGATTTTGGTCGGGACTGCCGCCTCTCACATACAAACCTGCTGTGCCTTCTTGTCCAAACTGTACCCCTGGCAGCAGTTGTAAGGCTTTCATCACATCGGGTTCGCCTAATACAGAAGGCATTTTTTGGATTTGCTGAATGGGAATTCTGATGCTACTTGTGCCTGTGTATTGCGCATTTCGGGTGGCATTATCCACAATTTTTACGGTATCTGTATGGCTATTTTCCAACGCCAATGAAACGGGCAACTGTATATTTTGCTGCAAATCTATGGCGTAGTATTTTGTGGCATAGCCAATGCTTGCAAAGGACAATACATGCTTACCTTTGGACAAAGACAAGCTATAAAAGCCGTAGTCATTTGACAAAATGCCTGCTTTTGTCAAGGTGTCAGAAATGGCTACATAGCTTAGGGTTTCGCCTGATAATGAATCGCTTATGCTGCCCGAAATAGTAGCTTGATTTTGGGAAAATAATGCCCCAAAATAGCAGGATAGCAAGAAAATAAAAATGTGTTTTTGCATATTTTTGAAGAGAGCCGTTTCAAGGGTCTGCGACCGCTTGAAAGGCTGTAGAATTTATTTTTAGTATTTTGCAACTGCCGTTTCAAGGGTCTGCGACCGCTTGAAAGGCTGTAGAATTTATTTTTAAGGTTTTACAACCTTACGAACGGTCGCAGACCTTCGTAACGGTTGCTAAGCCTAATACTCAATTTCGCCTTTAAATATCAACACCTGTTTTACCGTATATCCTGCAAAAATCCCTCTGCCGCCTTTCACATTGCTATAAACATTGGAATATATGGCAAAGGGGTCTGTGAAATTCTTTGCTTGTATATAATAGGACGAAATGAAGCGATACATTTCGGGGCTTACATTTTGGAAATCTGCGTAGTATTCTATATAGTTGTGACGAAAAGGAGGGTTATTACAAACACTCTTCATATCATATTTAGTTCCATCATTGTCATACATAGATAATGAATAAGATTTGCCCTCTATTTTTTCATCATTAAAAAGAATATACCAAATTTTCTTACTAATAGGGTCTATAATAGGGTCATTTCCTGCGACAAAATTACGGCGGCGGTCAGGATATAGCCAATTTATATTGCTACAACTATCATAATAATAAAACGACAAATAATAAAAATTCCCTTCTCCTTTGGGTTCTATAAAATCTATATGCAAAGGATATACAGAATATACGCCAATAAACGGGTCTGTGGTCGGAATCGCATTATTCCAATCTACTCCCGCCCCTGTTACATGTACCACACTATCAGGCACATAGCTTTCTGCGGCTGCGGGAGGATAGCCTTCTGCACTTACTTGTATCTTATATTTTTTGCCTTGTTTAGGCTTTTCATTCAAGGTATAATTTCCTTTTCCAATATGCTGCAATTTTCCGATAGAAACACCTTCTTCCCATATTTCCACTGTCGCAGCCTCAAAACCTGGCAAAACAGGGGTAGGATTATCTACCTTGTCGGGTACGCTTACTTGCACTCTCCATATAGAATCGGGACAAAAAAAGCTGTTGATTATCAGGATTTTGTTGGCTTCAGGCAAAGCAATTTCGGTTACTTGCGTGCAAGAAAGTAAGAAGAGGAGAAAGATATAGAAAATATGTTTTTGCATGTTGAGACTAAGATGCGTCAAACGGAGTTGAATCCGTTTGACGATTTGTGTTTTTACAATGATAAAATTAATACAGTTGTTTAGCTCCACCAGACATCCAACCGTTACAGGTTGTTATCGCATTTACCGTAGCATCTATACATATTTCTTGCCAAGTCTGTGGTCCTAATGGAAACACAGGCAAAGAAGTAGCCCCTGAAAAATTGCTACAAACAATAAATGTTGCATTATTATTTACCGTACTTTTGGTAGTGAAAGGAATGGTATAGTTAAAAAGTGCAGGCGAAGCAGGACCACTTTCCATAGAACCCGAAAAACTGGTAGTAAGTGTAGTGGAAAAACCATACCATATTCCAAATGCGCCACGTTTGTAACTATTCATAGAAATAGATAACTCATCAAATATAGGTTGCCCTGTACCGAAACTTGGCGCAGCTTGAAAGTTACCACATGAGGCTTTTAACTTGAAATCATGATTAGGGGTATTACCTATTTTACAATCAACCCACTCCCTATTAGGGGTAATAGACGTAAAACCTGCACTCCCATAGAAAGCCCCTACATTGACATTAAGCGGCGTTTTACAAGTCGTAGCCGCTATTTTATTCGTAGCATTATCAGTAGTCGAAAGCATATCTTTGCTCCCTTTTGTGTAGTTTTGCATCACATTTCCGATTTTTACCATTCCTTTTACATTGCAAATATATGAAAGTAATGGATAAGTACAATTTTCTTCAAAAGTGCCATCATCTTCCATGATAATATAAGGGTGTTTTGCCCGCAATTCGGGGATTGTCATGCCATAGCCTTTTTCAGCAGAAGCCTCCGAATAGCGGCTAAATGCTTGATACGCACTTTGTAAAGAGCTAAAGCCCAATGATTTTTCCAAAGTTGTTCTATCTTCATTTGGCATATCGTGTAGATGATGCATAAAGACAAGCATATCCTTTTCGGTTTCAAACACAAGGTAGTCATTTTCTACATGAGGCATTTTCATTTCAGCCTCACTCACAGCATTAATGGGTTGTGTAACAGCAGGTTTTACAGCTACCCGATTGCAGCCTACTGCCAAAAGCAATACGCACATAAAAGCAAAAGAAAAACGAATTAGTTTCATACGTTTAAATGTAAAAATAAAAAATGAAGAAAACAAAAACATCTCCAACGTTTACGCGCGATAGGGCTGGGTGTTTTATATTTTGGCTATCTCATCTTTTGTGTTAAAAATGAGATGAATATTTAATGTTAGTAAATAGTGGCTTGTGTAGTTGTGTTACTACTTGTTTCGACAAAGGTATAGGGCTAATATGGATTTTACAAATTTTACCCCCCCCCATATTCATGTAGTTTTGTGTAATGATATTTGTGTTCTTATAACATTTCTATTTGTGTAAAAAAAACGGTTCATTTCGTGATAAAAAATAGGGGAAAAGCGTTCTTCATTGTTATACATTAAATACATAATGGCTACGATTTGGAAAATCGCAGTTATAAAAGACTATTCACAATTTAGCTAAAAAGAAAATTAAATCTCATTTTTTTCTAAATTTTGCGTAATTTCTTCCCAATTTTTTTCCTTATTTTGGCGATACATCTGTGTATGTGTGCCATTCAATTTGGAAAGAATCGCCAAAAGACTCGTTTTTTCCGAAGTAGAAAGCATATCAAAAGACATGTTTCCTACTTGTGCCATGTTTTGAAGGGCAAGCCAAATCATTTTGTTGCCTTCGGCGGTCAAACAAATGCGTTTTGTTCTTTTATCTTTTTCATCGGTCATTTCTTCTACTAAACCCGCTTTGCACAGGCGGCGCAGCATTTCTACCCCTGTTGTCATTTCGGTCAGTGTCATTGCCATCAATTCGCTTTTTGAGGGTTTACCCAATTCTTTTATGCCCATCAATAATCCAAATTCTTCGGCAGAATGAATTGCCAAGTTTTCAAAGGCTTTTTTGGTGTAAAATCGGGCAAAACGTCCCATTCTGCCCAATAATGCGCCAATTTGCCCATTCATTGTCCATTTATTTTCAGGTATCTGTGTCTCAAAATTTTCCATTTCTTCTCCAAAATGACGACTTTTGCCTGTTTTCTGTACAAGCCATGCCGCAAACTCGTGCATACTTTCGGTCTGCATTTCCGTTTCAAATTGTTCAAAATGCTGAATAAGCTGCGAAATCTGTTTATATTTCATGTATAAAGGCGGTTTATGAAAATCAATAGAACAAAAATGTAGTTTTCTGTACAGAACCGTAACAAATAGATAGCTTTTTTGTTTCAATTAAAAATCAATCATTATTTATATGCGAACAATAGCCGAAGTACAAGCTGCAAATAAAATCTATAAAAGTGGTGATACGCAAATTACTGCATTAGATACGACCACTTTGGAGATAAAAACAGGCGAATTAATGCTGATTATTGGTCCTTCGGGCTCAGGAAAAACGACTTTATTATCATTGTTGGGCTGTGTTATTTATCCCACATCAGGTAAGATTATTATCAATGGCATAGATACAAATACCCTTAATGCTAGTAAGATGGCACGCTTGCGTTTGGAAAATATTGGTTTTGTGTTTCAATCTTTCAACCTTATTGCCCCTTTGACGGCAATCGAGAATGTTATGTTTCCGCTTAAACTTTTGGGGGTAGGGAATAGTGAAGCAAACAAAAGGGCATTGGCGGCGTTAGAACGTGTGAGCATGGCGGACAAACGCAAAAATCTTCCTCGTGAACTTTCGGGTGGGCAGCAGCAAAGGGTTTCGATTGCAAGGGCTTTGGTTACGAATCCACCTATTTTGTTGTGTGATGAACCTACGGCTTCTTTGGACACAAAATCGGTAGGTGTTGTTATGGATGAACTTGTGCAACTTTCTAAGCAAGATAAAGCCGTTGTGATTGTAACCCATGATTATCGTTTGAAAGAATATGCGAACAAAACGGTGGAAGTAGAAAATGGGAAAGTGAGCATGAATGCTTCGTTTTTGCATTAAATAAATTGTTAGGCTAATATTCAAATTTTCCGTTCTAAATGAAAAAATATATCTTATTTTCAATTTTTCCTTTTTTGCTGGCTTGTGGTGGCAGCGAAAAAGACAAAAAAGCAGTCGATGAATTGGCTCGCAAGGATAGTGTGATGGCGAAAACATACAATATTGACCCCGAAAAAGCGATTGGGATTGGGCGTATTGAGCCAGAAACAAAAATTATTAAATTATATGCCGATGTAAGCGGCATTGTAGAGGAACTTTATATCAAGGCGGGCGTTGATGTCAAAAAAGGGCAGCAAATTTTGGCTTTGACGCATTCTTTGGAAGATGCGAAAACGGATAAAGTGCGTGCGCAAATTGCTGCGCAAGAGGTGCAGGTAAAATCGCAGCAAACACAAGTTGATGCGCAAATGGTTCAAATTCAAACGCAGCAAACGCAAGTAGAAAATTTTGAGAAAGACATCGCAAAGGCAAGACTTGCCGTTCAGTTTGCACAGAAAAATTTTGATAGAATTACCAAGGTATTTAAAGAAGGCGCAGACACACGCCAAAACTATGAAAATGCTGAAAATCAAGTGCAAACGGCACAGGCAGAGGTAGAACGTTTGTTGGCACAGCAAAGTAATTTGCGTGCGCAAATCAACAATTTGAAGGCACAACAAGAAACTTTGCGTGCGCAAAAGAGCAATGCAAGTTCAAAAGTAGGTGAATTCAAAGCAGATGAAAGTTATGCACGTGTGGAGCGCGGCAAAAGAGATATGTATGCTTTTACTGATGGTAAAATGCTTTCTGTAGATATTACGGTAGGCTCGTATATCAGCCCACAAGTGCCGATTGGCGACTTTGCACCTGCATCTCCTACAAATGTGGTAGCAGAAATAGATGAGCTTTTTGCAACAAAAGTGCAGGTAGGGCAATCCGCAGAGATTCGTTTGCAGGGAGCTACAGATGTTTTAGCTACGGGAAAAGTGATAGAAGTTGCGCCTTATTTGCGCCAAAAATCACTGTTTTCAGATGAAATCGGCAAATTAGAAGATCGTAGAGTGAGAGAAGTGCGGGTGCGCTTAGACAATCCGCCTGCAAGTCTTTTGTATGGCACAAGGGTAGATTGTATCATAAAATTGAAATGAATAAATAATTAATTATTTGTTTGCTTTTCATAAAAAAGTCCTAAATTCGCAGCATATTTTTTCAATTACATTGATTTTTAACTTTATACAAAATATTTTTTCAGTATTATGGAATATCCAAGTGATTTACTTTATACAAAAGACCATGAGTGGGTACGCATTGATGGCGATATGGCAACCGTTGGCATTAGTGCTTTTGCGGCTGGCGAATTAGGCGACATCGTATATATAGATATTACTACATTGGGCGAGGAGTTAGAGGAACACGCAATCTTTGGCTCAATTGAAGCGGTAAAAACGGTTTCTGATTTATTTATGCCTGTGTCAGGTATGATTAAAGAGGTGAATAGTGCAATCTCTGATAATCCAGAAGTAGTGAATACTGACCCATATGGCAAAGGCTGGATGGTAAAAGTGGCAATAAGTGGTACTACCGATGGCTTGATGAATGTTGATGAGTATCGCAAAATGATAGGTTTGTAATTGCCGTCTCATAATTAAAAAACAGGAAACTATTTAGCAGTAGCTTACTGTTTTTTTTTCAATATTATATCGGATATTTTTGTCCGTTTATAATATTATCGGCTTGTCTATTGCCATACAAGGCGATATGCCCCCGCTGATTAGTTCTATTTATCGGTAGAAATATGTACAAACACTCATATTTTATCCATTTTTCGTGCTTGCACGAAAAAATAGGGTTGGATATGGGGGCAATTATATTCTTTCTACCGATATTTTGTCGCTATGCGACAAGCCACTACACAATCCGTTAGCATTAGTGATTTTTAATTTATCCTTATTTTTTGTTATAATCCTCCAACAATAATCTCAAAATCGTATCATTTTTGATAGGAATAACGCCCCAGTTTTTTACTTTTTCGTCAAAACGCAAAGCAAGCGTTGCTTTTTTGTTGAGGCTATCATTGTTGTAAGGACAGGTTTTTACTTTGTCTGAAAAATAGTAGAAAAGGTATGGATTACTCCAATTATTTGGATTTGGCGGCTGTTTCCGCATTTTTTGGGTATAAATAATATAGTCTTTCGGTGGGAGTAGAAAAATATCATTCGGTTTCATCATTCTTTCAATCTCCATAGGTACAGCATAATTTTCGCCATGACGTGCCGCAACTAATTCATTTTCAGGAACATTTCCGAATTTTTTAGCTTCCTTATAATATTCTTTTATCCTGTCTAATACAACTACGTGGCGGGGTAATGCAGATATAAGCAATAAACTAACGCCTCCTATAATGGTAAGTAGGAATTGTTTGCCTATATTAATGCCTGCTTTTGGTGCAGCAATAGTTGATGTATTTGTTTGCTCTGCCTTAACAGTTTGAGGCGAAGACGTGTTTTTTTTTGCCATAATAAACAGAAAATCAATGATGTAGCATGAATGTAAGGACTGAAACTTTTATTCATTTAGATGCTGAGGACAAAAGTAAGAGAAATTTGCTAATTTTTGATGAGATAGGTGAAAATATTTTGTATTTATTCTCTCAACAACCTCAACACATCTAAGCCTACAATCAGCATCGCCACAATCCATAGAACAAGGCTAATATAGCGATTCACTTCTATTGAAATATTGTTATATTTTGCGCTTAACCTTTCATATAAAAAATACAAGGGCAAAATAGCAACGCCAAAACCTATCATACTCCCTGTTACAATATCTCCCAAAAAATGAACCCCTATATAAAGTCGAGTATAACAAAGTAGTAGCGCAAATAAAGCAATGATAATGCCATATAAAGGCTGTTTTTTTCCTGCAAAAAATGCCATATATGTGCAAACTACCGTAGCTGAAAGGCTATGCCCCGAGGGAAAACTGTTATTTACCTCACCTTGCAGCGTGATATAATGAATATTTTCCTTGCCAAATACCACAGGCGGTCGAAAACAATGGTCGAAAAAGCCAATTTTGAGTACATACATCACTACCATACCCATCAAAAGGGCAATAATCATGATAAATAAACCCGTATTGTCTTTGCCTGTAATCACAAATGCTAAAATACCTGCCAACAAAATGCCATCACCCAAATGTGTGAGGTACGGAAAAATGGCATCACCCAGTGGAAAATAATGCTTATTGAGCATCAAAAAACTTTCTTCATAACCATATACTCTCCACATTACCAAGCCTATTGCCCAAAAAAAGAGCAGCGTAAGAAAAAAATAAAAAATATTTTTAGGTATTAATTTCATTTGTGATGTTGGTAAATTCAAAACTAAAAAATAAGTACACCAATTCCGCCTGTAAGCATGAGTGCCGAAAAATTGCGCATACGATGATACGCCGCTTCATTGATATACGTATCTTTTACTTCGCCCAATTCTAAGGGCAACGTATAGGAGCTTTTGATGCCATAATGAAAGGTAATATACTTATAAACAATGCGTTGTATGCCTATTGAAAAGCCCAAAGCAAGTTGTTTTTTTGTAGCTAAGGGATGCCCAACTACATTGCGAGGCGAAAAATCGTAGCGACCAAATCGGTCTGCAATGTCATATTCTAAGTAATTTAATTCAAATTGCTGATAAGGACCTAAGGGGGCAATTACGCCTAATTTGAAGAAGTTGAACCATCTCACATTCATGCCAAGCCCCCAGCCTGTGATACTTGCCCGACCGGTGCGCATTGTTATAGGACTAACATAGCCCATTTGCGTAGAAAAAGATTGATACATTGCGCCAACGGTAATATTTCTTGATAAAATAAATTGATAACGCCCTGTAAATGTGGTGTTTATGGTACTATTTTCTTCAAAAAGAGAAGGCATTGCGCTGATTTCGCCCATAATGCTGTGTCGCATACCTAAATAACCTGGGGTTTGTGCATACAAAACCAAGTGAAATAGATTCCCAACGAACAGCAGCCCAAAATAGCGAAAAGCAGCATTTTTCATGTAGAAATGATTACAAAATTAGAAAATCACAGTTATTGTGTAGTCAGAATCCAATACATCGGCAAAAATTTTGTCTTGATTTGCCACATATTGTGGTTTGATTTTGAAAACCAATTTTGTCATACCTACTTGAATTGTGTCGCCATCTTGCAAATACATTGTTACTTTTGGGTCAACTCTCCGCATACTCGCATTGAGATACGTTCCGTTCATGCTTGGCGATTTATCTTTGCGCTTTCCCCCGTCATCTCTCAACTCAAACACAAATATATTGCCTGGTACTCGAAAAGCCCGAATCCACGCATGTCCACGACTTATGTATTTATCATCAGAAATATCTACCTCAATCGGTGTAACATTATCGCCTCGCCCAATGGTATTATCGCCTTCAAACAGCTCATAATAAACAGGTTTGCGATTTTCGGTATGGCGAATGAGCCACGCAACAGCAAGTTTTCCTTGCTTGTCTGACACATTATGTGAGATTTTATCTATCCCCAAAATAGGCGTATCAAGCCGTTCTATCTTTGGCGGCGGCGCAATTTCTGTTTTTTCGGGAAAAATGAGGGGCTGTTCTACCTTTTTTTCAGGAAAAACAGGCGGCTTTTCAGCAGGAATGTCTTGCAAAAAATCCATTAACTTTTTCTCCTCTGCCAAAATTTCTTTCAACGCATCGCTTACACTATACAGTTCTTTTTGCGCAGGTGGAATAGGTGGGGGAGGAGAGACATGTTTTTCGGTGAAAATAGGTTCTTCTGCTTTTTTTTCTTCCAAAAAAGTAACCAAATCTTTGTCTTTATCTTCTATTTCCTGTAAAATTTCAGGCACATTAATAGGTTCAACTACCGTTTTTTCCCAAACCTCAGGCTGTTTGTCTATTGGCAAGATGACTTCTTCTTTGACAGGGGAGGAGATAGCGATAACTTCTTTGTCCACAGGCAAAATCGTTTCTTCTTTTATAATAGGCGTTATTTCAACTATTTGAGGAGAAACAGGTGCTTGTTTTTCGATAATAATGGGCGTTTCTTTGATTTTTTCTTGCGGCAAATCCGCTTTTTTCAAACGAATTTTATCCTTGATAGATACACGCCCCTCTACTGCCGTCAAAGACAGTCCCTCGGGTACAATCACCCTATTCATTTCTGGGTTAGTGATATTGATATTATTGATAACGACAATCACAGTACCACAAAATACACATTTGGGCGTTTCCGCAGAAACTGTTTTTCCACAATTATGACACGTTTTTTCCATACCTAAAAGATTTATATACAAAACTACGGAATATTTCCCAAGAAAACCTATTCATCTTTCGCCATATTTTTCGTAACTACTACACTCACCCAAATACTTACTTCATACAACAACAAAAGCGGAATAAATATCAAAATCATGCTCAAAACATCTGGAGGCGTGATGATAGCTGCAAGCACTAACAAGATGACAATGGCGTGGCGATGATATTCTCTCATAAAAGTAGGCGTAAGCAAGCCCAATTTTGCCAAATAATAGACAACAATCGGCATTTCAAAAATAACGGCTCCCCCCAATACAATTTGTGTGACCAAATCTATTACATCACCAATTTTCCATTGATTTTGTACTTCGGCAGCTATTTTGAATTGAGAAAGAAAAATAACAGAGAATGGCGTAACAATATAGTACGAAAATAAAACTCCTATAAAAAACAATGCACTGATAATAAATACATTACCTCTTAGTTTCTTTTGTTCGGTAGGGTGCAAACCAGGTCGGATAAAACGCCAAACTTCCCAAGCAATATAAGGAAACGCTATCACAAAACCTGCAAAAAACGCAATGCCAAAAGCGGTAATGAATTGTTCATAAGGACTTATGGCAATCATTACTACGTCCATTTTGGTAAAGCACATGCTCTCATCTAAATGGCACATAAACCTATGGACAGGAAAGTCAGGTTTGAAAGGTTTTAAAATAAAAAACTGAATAAAGTCTTCAATTTTAACAAAAACCGCAATGGCAAAGACCATAATAACCGCTAAACTCCGAATAATGTGCCACCGCAACTCTTCTAAATGGTCAAGAAAGGACATTTCTTCGTCATTTTCGGTAGAATTTGCTTTTTGTTTATTGCGAGAAGAAATTAAATTTGAAATAATGCTCATAGAAAATGTAGTATATAATACGATTTGCTAACGAATTGGCTGATATTTGATGCAAAAACGGAAATAAATGAAGGCTTCGCATCAAATAAGGCACAAATTTACACAAATTTAAAAGAAAAGCCTTAATTTAGCCCCAAATTTGAAGCTAAAATGAAAAAACAACTACTTTTAGGGCTAATAGGTTTGGTCGTGATTTCCACTTTTGCAAGCAATGACCCTAGTCTTACAGGCGCAAGAGGCATCGCTTTGGGACGTGCTTTTACAGGGGTAAAAGGCTCGTTATGGGCTTTATCCTACAATCCTGCAGGCATTGCTTTCTTAGATGCTCCCATAGGTGGTGTATATTCTGAACGCCGTTTTGGATTGAAAGAACTTACCTACGGCGGGGCTTCTTTTGCCATGCCTTTCAAAGAAAAACACTATATAGGTGTGGAAGTTGGCTCTTTTGGTTATAACAATTATCGTGAAACAAAGACTTCAATCGCATATGCTACGCATTTTCTGGGGGCATTAAGCATTGGCACGAAAATCAACTTTGCCAATGTAAATGTCGCTGATTTGGGCAGTGCAAATTCCGCTTTTGTGGATTTGGGTTTAAATTATAGCCTAAGTAAAAGCCTATCTATGGGGGCGAGTGCTTATAATATCAATCAAGCTAAGTTGCGCACCTTGAATGGAAAACAAAATATTCCTACGGTTTTGACCGCAGGGATTGCCTATACGCCTTCCGAAAAAATCCTACTTGTCGCTGATATTCAGAAAGATGTGACTCGTCCTTTTTCGGTAAGGGGGGGAGTAGAATATTTCTTTATGAAAAGTCTCTGTGGACGAGTAGGCGTGAGTACGCAGCCACTTTCTACAAATGTAGGCATAGGTTGGCAATATAAGGGCATTGCATTAGACATTGCGGGCAGTTTGCATGAAAGATTAGGTTTTACGCCCAGTTTTTCTTTGGCATATAAGTTTGCCAAGAAAACAAAGGGTTCTCAATAGCCGTATAAAAACCAAATAGCTTCAAATTCTATGAAAAAGAAATTATTATCTTTTGACTCCCACAATATATTGAGTCGAATCGCTCGTCCTTTTGTCGAAAATGTGATGGGAATTGCGCAAATCAATCAACTCTATGATTCTTTGACCCATCATGACAAGAATGCGGCTGCATTTTCGGAGGACATTTTAGAAAAGTTAGCGGTTCAATATAGCTTGCCTTCGGAAGAAGTTTTGCAGGAGTTGCGAGAAATAAAAGGTTCTTTGGTGTTTGTTTCCAACAATCCGTTGGGAGGGGTTGAAGTTTTTTTGATGATTGTCTTGATGCAAAAAATCAGAGATGATTATCGCCTCATGGGAAATGACATATTGGCAAATATCGAAGAATTGGAAAATGCCATTATTTCTGCTGAAAATCCGCAAAATGTGTCCGAAAAAACCTCTTGGGCTTTGCAACTTATTTCCTATCTACAAGAAGGAGGCATGTTAGCTTTGTTTCCGAATGGAGAACATGCGGAGACGCACCTGCCTGGCATGTCTTTTCAACGGCAAGATTGGGACGAGCGAATTGCCCGTATTCTATTGCTCACAAAGGCAACCGTTGTCCCTATTTATTTTCATGGAAGAAGCAGTTTTGTGTTTCAATTTATGGGTTTGATATCGCCTCGCTTACGCAAAAGATTGTTGCCTTGGGAGTTTTTGAATACTTCTCACAAAAAAATAGATTTTTGTGTTGGCAAAAAAATCACGACTAATCGTTTGGAGCAATTTCAAGACAAAGACAAATATGAAGCGATAAATCACTATTTGCAATCCAAAATTTATTTGCTTTCCCTCCATTTTTTGAAAAATAGGCAGATAGATATTCATAATATTCAAAATAGAATTAGGGCTTTTTGGGGAAATGAAGAAGATGTGAAAAGCATCATTCCGCCCATTGCACAGCAAAAACTTTGTGAAGAATTGGCAAACCTGCCGCAAGAATCCTTGTTAGTAGATACCGAAAAAATGCAAATATGGGTTTTTCGGCAAGCGCAAGCTCCCAATATGATGCAGGAAATTGGGCGTTTAAGAGAAGTTACTTTCCGAGAAATTGGGGAAGGTTCAGGAAAAGCCTATGATACAGATACTTTTGATAACTATTATTACCAACTTTTGCTTTGGGACAAGCAGAAACAGCAAGTTGCAGGCGGCTATCGAATTGGTAAAACCGATGAGATTTTGCAAAAATATGGTTTTGAGGGCATATATATATGTACCATTTTTCGGGTAAAAGAGGAACTTCTGCGCCAAATTCAACCTGCGATTGAGTTAGGACGTTCATTTATTGTGAAAGAATATCAACGCAGTTATCAACCTTTACTTTTGCTGTGGACAGGCATTTGCCAGTTTATTTTGCAAGACATGAAATATCGCTACATTATTGGACCTGTGAGTATTTCGGCAGAAATGAATGCTGTATCTAAAACCTTGTTAGTCAATTTTTTAGAAGATAATAACTTGGCAGAAGGCTTGGCAGATTTTGTCAAACCCAAGCATAAATTTCACAAAAAAAGGAAAGCTGCATCTTATTATCATAGCTTTTCCACAGATGATATGCGGGATTTGAATGATGCGATTGTTGAGTTGGAAAAAAACAACATGGGCGTGCCTGTTTTATTTAAACATTACCTCAAAATGGGGGCAAAAATGTTAGCGTTCAATGTGGACCCCGATTTTTCCGATGTGTTAGACTGTTTTATGATGACAGATTTGCTCAAAACAGATACTTTTCTGTTACAAAAATACATGGGAAAAGAGAATTTGCCCAAATATTATGCGTTTCATGGAAAATCATGAAGCAATTATTCATTTAAACCAATCCAATACTTTTTCCAACGCCATGCCTCGTGAGCCTTTGATAAGCAGTACTTCCACGTTTGTATCTTGAAGCAAATCCAGCACACTTTCTTTGGAATCAGCTACTTTTACGGCATGAAAACAAGCAAATTGTTGCAATTCTTTTTCAGCAAAAGTCATTTCTCTGCCAAAAAGTGCCACACAAGCTGGCAAATATTGCGCTACATGTTTGCCTAAGTCTATATGTTCTTGTTCGCTTTCTGCGCCAAGTTCAAACATATCTCCCAAAATTAAACCAATTTTTTTGTTGGGATTTTCTGCGAAAATATTCGTAATAGCTGCCTTCATCGAAGACGGATTGGCATTGTAGGCATCTATAAAAATGCGCAAACCACCTTTTTCTGTCCACTGACTTCTGTGGTTTGTGGGTACATAGTCATAAATCCCCTTTTTGATGCCTGCCATCGAAATGCCAAAATAATCGGCAATCGCTACTGCTGCCAAAACATTGAGTGCGTTATAAGAGCCACTTAGCTGTGTATCAAAGGTTTCAGTGTTTTGCCAATGTTTGCAACTAATTTCTATCTTCATGCCTTCTGCACTATGATTCAAAATATTCATGCCAAAATCACTGTCTTCAGTGCCAAAAGTGATATTTTTCTCCACCTTCCCCTTTATTTCTACCACAAGCGGGTCAGTTTCATTCACAAAAATCGTCCCATTTTTCAGCGCAACTGCCTCAAAAAGTTGTCCTTTCACCGTTTGAACGCCTTTGAGATTGATGAGTCTTTCCAAATGTGCTTTGCCAATATTGGTAATCAATCCCTGCGTAGGTTCGGCAATTTCGCACAATTCCTTTATATCATTAGGCTGATTTGCACCCATTTCAATCACCGCAATTTCCATATTTTTAGGCACAGACAGTAACGTCAAAGGCACACCGATGTGATTGTTGAGATTGCCTTGTGTCGCATAGATTTGTTTTTCGGTACGTAATACAGACGCAATCAATTCCTTGCTTGTCGTTTTTCCATTCGAGCCTGTAATCCCCAAAAAAGGAATGTCAAAGGTTCGGCGATAGTCTCTTGCCAAGGTTTGCAAGGCTGTTAATGTATTGTTTACTAATAAATAATGATGGTCATTTTCTACAAAAAAAAGAGGATTATCTACTATCGCAAAAGCTGCGCCTTTTGCTAAGGCTTGCGCTGCATATTCGTTCCCATCAAAATTATCGCCTTTGAGGGCAAAATATAAGTCGTTTTGCTGAATTTTGCGGGTATCTGTACAAACTTTTGGATATTGAAGAAAAAGAGACAGTAATTTTTCGGCTGATGTAAACATAAAATGGAAAGAAATGTAATTTGCTGCGAAAATACAATCTTTTCTTATCTTTGCCTCAAAAATAGCCATGATATTTACTTCTTACAATCCATATAATTTGGAGGTAGTGGGAAAATACGAATCTCACACACCACAAATAATTGAAAATCAAATAGTTAAGGCTTTTTTTGTCCAAAAAAGATGGGAAGCATTTTCCTTTGCAGAAAGAGCCACTTATTTTGTCGCCTTAGCCAAGTATTTGCGTACATATAAAAATGATTTAGCCACATTGATTAGCTTGGAAATGGGCAAAATTATCACAGAATCTTTGGCAGAAATTGAGAAATGTGCAGGTGCTTGCGAATATTTTGCGGAAAATGCAGCCCTTTTTTTGCAAGACAAAAATATTCTTACTGATGCGCTCAAAAGTGGCGTATCTTATGAGCCTGTGGGAGTTGTTTTTACCATCATGCCTTGGAATTTCCCGTTTTGGCAGGTATTTCGCTATGCGGCGGCAGCTTTGATGGCAGGCAATGTAACGATTTTGAAACATGCACCTAATGTTTTTGGTTGTGCTTTGGCAATTGAAAAGGCTTTTTTAGCAGTTGGCTTTCCGCAAGGCGTGTTTCAATCCCTTATTTGCGACACCGACACGATTCCTAACATCATCGCAGATGATAGAATCGCGATGGTTTCTTTTACAGGAAGCGAAAAAGTGGGGAGCATTGTGGCAAGTTTGGCGGGCAAAAATATCAAAAAATGTGTGCTGGAACTGGGCGGAAACGATGCTTTGATTGTGTGCGAAGATGCTGACCTTGCGCAAGCTGCCAAAGTTGCGATTCAATCTCGTATGTCAAATGCAGGGCAGGTTTGTATTGCTGCGAAACGTTTTTTGGTGGCAAAAAATATTAAATCCGCTTTTATCCAACATCTGATAGATTTAGTCTCAACACTTAAACATGGCGACCCTTTATTATTTGGCACGAAAATGGGCGTATTGGCAAGAATGGATTTAGCAGATACTTTGCAAAATCAACTCGAACTTTCTTTGAAACAAGGTGCGACTTTGTTGTATGGGGGAAATAGAAGGAATTGCTGGTTTGAACCCACCATTATAGATAAGGTAAGCCCTGAAAATGTGGCATTTACAGATGAAACCTTCGGTCCTTTGGCTGCAATTAGTAGTTTTGAGACAGAAACGGAAGCGATTCAACTCGCTAATGCGTCTTGTTATGGATTGAGTGCATCTATTTGGACAAAAGACATCGAAAAGGCAAGCAGTTTACTAAAACAATTAAAGGTAGGTAGTGTTTTTGCGAATGCTTTGGTGCGCTCCGATTACCGTTTACCTATTGGCGGAACAAAAAAGTCTGGGTTTGGAAGAGAACTCTCTGAAATCGGCATACAAGATTTTTGTATTCCCAAAACCTTTTTTTTCGCAGAATAAACACCAAAATTAGTCATTATGACCATTTTACACCGCATGATGGTACAATTACATAGGATTCTAAAACGTTTTTTTGGTTTTGACGAAGAAAACATTAGTAACAGATATCTAGTAGCAATCATTGCTACGATGATGCTCTTTTTGAGTACACAGATTTTGTTTAGTATTGAAAGTAATATTAATACACAAAATGTCTATGTTACCATCGCATCTTACATATGTTTTTTGATTTTGTATGTATTCTCTCGCTATAAATCGTTACATAATATTACCCGTTGGCTATTTCTGTTTGTATCTATTGCCATGATTGCAGGTTTTTGGCTTACCACAGAAGGACTTTTTGGCTCTATTATTTCCTATTTCCCTTTGGCAATGTTCAATTTTGTGGCTGTAATAGAGAGAAAATACCATTTCCCCATTCTTGCTTTATTCATTGTTGTTGCTGTAATGCTTTTCTCTATTGATTTGTATAAACCTGCTTGGATAATTAATTACAATTCGATTGAGGCAAAACGGGCAGATGTTTTTAGTGGAATGTTGTTTACAAGTTTACTCATTGCGATTGCTTTTAGCTATTTGAAAGGGCAGTACGACGAAAATGTATTGGAATTGAAAAAGCAAATTGAGGAACAAAAAAGGTTAAATGAAGAGTTGGATAATTTTGTATATCGCACTTCGCATGATTTGCGTGCGCCTGTTTCCTCGTCTTTGGGCTTGATAGATTTGATGGAAATGAATGAAACCTCGGCAGAAAATAGTAAATATTTGGAATTACAGCGTAGAAGTTTGGTGAAAATGGACGATTTTATAAGAGATATTTTAAATTATTCTCGCAATAGTCGTTTGGAATTGATACAAGAAGACATAGATTTTAAGACCTTATTTGATGAAGCCATAGAACAAATACGCTTTTCAAATCATGCAGAAGATATGCATTATCTATTTGAAAATGAGGCTAATATAATTATTAAATCGGATAAAATGCGCTGGCAAGTCATTTTTAATAATATCGTAAGCAATGCTTATAAGTACAGAAATACACAACGCAAAGACGGTTTTTTACGCATTATTATTCGGAAAGAAAATCAGTTCTTACGAGTCGTTTTTGATGATAATGGCATTGGAATAGCGGCGGAAAGTTTGCCCAAAGTGTTTGATATGTTTTATCGGGCAAGTACCAAATCCGTAGGCTCAGGGGTAGGTTTATATATTGTAAAACAGGCAATCATAAAGTTGGGTGGCGATATTGAATGTAATTCTATTTTGGGCAAAGGTACTACTTTCACCATCAGTTTACTGATTGAATCTGAAAAATAAAATTTTGTTCGCCCCATACTTTCTTTTCCCAAACCTTACACAAGCACAGTGAATGTTGATTCGCAATATTTTCTATTTCTGCCAAACGACAATCTTCTGACAAAATCATAATAACTTCTGTTTGCTGCGGGCAAACTTGAAAATATTCGTTTAATCCTTGAAAAAAACGATGAAAATAGCCAAATTCTGCTCCACAAAAAAAAGCCTTTTCGGCATCATTTTGAGGATTTTGAGGATAATAAGGCGGATTAATGACAATATATTCAAAAAAACGATGTTGAATGTTGGCAAAAATATCGGACTCAATGACTTCTAAGGCTAAGTTATTTCTCAAACTATTCATTTTCAATCCTTTCAATGCAGCAGGATTAATATCTGTTGCAGTTACAATTGCTCCCTTTTGCGCAGCAAATAAACTTACAAGTCCACTTCCTGCCCCTAATTCCCATAATTTTTTATCTCTTAGTTCTTTTTTTGCCAAAAAATCTATCAAACATTTTGTGCTTATATAGAAGGCAGGGTGGAATACCGACGGCAAAATCGTCATTTCTATTTGCCCAAAGCGGTACTCATGCGGCACATTTGTGTATTTTTTTGCGACAAATTGTAAGAAGGGAGAAGTCAGGCGTTTTAAAATTTTTCGTAGCGTTGTCATTTAGCAGATTCAAGTAATAAACTATCACACCGTTATTGTGGGCATGACTGAACAACCCTTTTTCTAGGTCTATTGTTGAGTTTAATCGCAATGTTTTTAATAAAGGCATCATCAATATCGTCAAAATCTATTTTTAACCCCTCTTTTTTGATATTTCTTGTCTTTACTACGCCCCTTCTCTCTTTGATATGCCTACAATCTGTTTGGGATTTATCTATATTTATCGTCTCGCCTATCTCTTTTTGGCTTTTAGCTTATGATTTAAATACACTTATTGTGTATATTTGCTCCGAACCTAATTGATTCATATTTTTGTAGCTTT